>NZ_LGRP01000077.1:0-6337 GCF_001636635.1 Paenibacillus sp. O199 | reverse complement strand
CAGCTTTACCCCAGCCTTCTGCACGGCTGCAACAGCTGCCTGAGTCTGATGAAGATCCATACTGACCGGCTTCTCGCAAAAAATGTGTTTGCCCGCCTGGGCTGCCTGTTCAATCAGGGGTACATGCGTATCTGTTGAGGAACAGATCAGCACTGCATCCACATTTGGCATGGCGATCAGCTGGCTGCTATCTGTCGTTACCACCGGAATGCCACGGCTGGAAGCCCACTCCTCCAGCTCCGGTCCTGCAAACAAATCACTGATGCCAACAATCTCGGCATGCGGGTTGCGCATGAGATTGTCCGCATGAATTTTACCAATACGACCAGCGCCGATGATGCCAATTCTCACTTTATCCTTGCCCATTCCGTTATCCTCCCTGTATGTGTCCATGTGGACTCACCATTCTTCCATTGGCTGGTATGCCCTGAGTGACTACCAGCGGGCAGTAACCATCTTTTTGCGAGTATAAAATTCAACGCCATCTGTACCGTTAGCATGCAAATCACCGTAGAACGATTTCTTCCAGCCGGAAAAAGGGAAAAATGCCATTGGCGCAGGTACGCCCAAGTTAATGCCCAGCATGCCTGCATCAATCGTTTCACGGAATTGGCGCATGCTTGCTCCACTGCGGGTGAACAGGCAAGCTCCGTTGGCAAAGTCGGAACGGTTGGCCAGTTCCACTGCTTCCTCCAACGTAGCTACCCTCGCTACCGAGAGTACCGGTGCAAAAATCTCGTCCTTCCAAATCTTCATAGTGCTCTGCACCTCATCAAATACCGTCGGACCAACGAAATAACCGGACTTGCCTGTCGCTTCATCTTTGCGACCATCCCGAATCAGAGCAGCGCCTTCCTGTTCTCCGGATTCAATGTAGCTGAGTGTACGTTCCTTATGCGGACCACGAATGACAGGACCCAGGAATACCCCTTCATCCATGCCGTTACCAATGGTGATACGATCTGCTGCTTCCACCAGCTTTTGCACCAGCGTGTCAGCAACATCGCCGACGGCGACAACAACCGAGCAGGCCATACAGCGTTCTCCGGCTGAGCCGAAGGCCGCACTGGTGATTTCTTTCACCGTCAGATCAAGATCGGCATCCGGCATAACGATCGAGTGATTTTTGGCACCAGCAAGCGCCTGTACCCGTTTGCCATGTGCGGATGCGGTAGTGTAAACATATTCAGCCACAGGCTGTGATCCGACAAAAGAGATCGCTTGAACATCCTTGTGTTCAAGGAGGCCATTCACGACGTCATGCGCACCGTGAACGATATTGAGCACGCCGTCCGGAAGCCCTGCTTCCTTGAACAGCTCAGCCAGACGGCCTGCCAGCAGCGGTGTGCGCTCGGACGGCTTCAGGACAAAGGTGTTGCCGCACGCAATCGCCAGCGGGAACATCCAGCACGGTACCATCATGGGGAAGTTGAAGGGGGTTATTCCCCCAATTACACCGATTGGGTACCGATACATGCCTGACTCCAGCCCGGTGGCGATGTCGGGCAGCTGTTTGCCCATCATCAGGTTCGGGGCGCCTGCCGCGAATTCGACGCATTCGATGCCACGCTGCACTTCGCCGTAGGCTTCCGCGTAGCTTTTACCGTTCTCCAGCGTAACCAGCCGCGCGAGTTCTTCCCAGTGCTCCACCAGCAGCTGCTGGTAACGGAACAGAATCCGTGCACGGCGAGGAACCGGTGTGCCACTCCAGGAAGGGAACGCCTCCCGTGCCGTCTGGACGGCCAAGTCCACATCCGCCTGTTCAGACAGCGGTACGTGTGCAATGACCTCTTCCGTAGCCGGATTCACAACCGGCTCCGTACGGGTTGCCGCCGGGGTCACCCAGGCACCCCCAATCCAGTTTTGAACCATTGTCGCTGTTACTGACGCTTCCGAAATCCCTTTTCCCATATCCCTGTCTCCCTTCGCTTATATATGCGTTGCGTCAATTACTCCATCCACTCCAAGTACTTCAGCACGCTTCAAGAAACCGTAATTTCGCCTCGATTGCAGCGTTCAATATAGTCATTCACTTCTTCCACCGTTGGCATCGCATCCGAGCAGCTGTGGCTGGAGATAACGATACATGCTGCCGCACTGCCAAACGCCATGCTGCGTTTAATCGTCCATCCCTGCATCAACCCATACAGGAATCCCGCCGCGTAGGAATCACCTGCTCCAAAGGTCTTCACCACACGCGCAGGGTAGCTGTCCGTTTGATGAGATAGCCCTTCACCTGTATAGGCAATGGAGCCTTCCTTGCCATGTTTGATGACGACAATTTTAGCTGAGAAATCGAACCATTTTTGCGCGGTCACCTGATCGCTATGGTCTGGATTATGGTCAAACGTTTCCATCATGTCGAACTCTTCACGTGTGCCCAGGATAATATCGCATTTCTCGGCCGCGAGGTTATAATAGACCGCCGTCTCTTCGGCTGATGTCCATGTGTAAGGACGATAGTCCAGATCGAACACAATGATTGTGCCATGCTTTTTCGCATATGCCAGCGCCTGGAATACCGCTTCACGAGATGGACTCTGGGCTAAGGCTGTACCTGAAATGAGTAAAACTTTGGAGTCGGCAATTAGCTGTTCCTGCACCTCTCTCGACTGCAATAGCAGATCAGCCACGTGGTCACGGTACATTAGAATGCTGCAATCGGTTGGACTTTTGATCTCGGTAAAAGCAAGTCCTGTCACCGCTCCGGTATCGTCCGTTACCACATTTGACGTATCGATCCCGTTCCGCTCCAGATAACTGTTGATGAACCTGCCCATCTGGTCATTCGCGATTTTGCCGATAAATGCCGTTTCCATACCGAGTCTGGACATGCCAATCGTGATATTAGCCGGAGATCCGCCCACATATTTTGTAAAAGTCATCGTCTCTTCCATCGGGCGATTGATCTCATTGGCATTCAAGTCGATGCACAGACGGCCAATCGCGGTGAAATCCATCTTCCTGGAATCAGGAAAGGATACGTAAGTCATTGTATTTGAACCCCTTTCTGTGATGGGATTTGAAAAGATACATTCATCAAACTCACACTCATAATCTGGTTTACCTCATGGTATGGCTCTCTCCCGATGGCCATGACTTTATCAGCTGTGTTGGTATAAGGACTCCATATATTGCAACGATCGCCGCGCATACTCATACGGATTATGAATCGCAGGATCCTGTTCCCCTTCAAGCATCGCCCAGCCATCATACCCCCGTGTGACCAACTCCTGCAGAATCGGTGCAAAATCAATACATCCATCTCCGGGAACCGTAAAAACCCCTTTACGAATACAGCCCACAAAATCAGACTGTTCCGCCCGTGCTGCGTCCAACACTTGAGGACGGATATCCTTCAGATGAATATAGGCAATCCGGTCATAATGCTTGCGTAGGAGAGCTAACGGGTTAGCTCCGCCGTAGTAAGCATGACCTGTGTCATAGAGCAAATAAACAAGAGATGGGTCAGTCAGTTCCATCAATTTATCGATCTCTTCCGGTTGCTCAACAACGGTACCGCCATGGTGATGATACGTCAGCTTCAACCCGTGCTCACGGGCGATGGCACCTGCTTCGTTCAGCCCCTCAGCAAAGATTTGCCATTCCGATTCACTGAGCCTCAACACTTCTTTTTCATGTGGTGTCCGCCTTGGGTCAAAATGCAGGGAGCCACCTACTTCCGCCGTGCTGATCACCGTACTGCCCATCGATTGCAGAAACTCCGCGTGTCTGCGATAGCTGTCCAGCTCAGACTGGCGATACGCCGGGTCGGAGAACAATACCGATTTCCACTGGGAAACGAGGCGTATATTGCGCTTGCCCAGCTCCTCCCGCAATGTGTCTGGATCCGTGGGATATTTGCGTCCCATCTCCGTACCTGTCAGGCCAAGTCGCTGAATGTCATCCAGAATCTGTTCACATGTTGTTGCATCACCATGCTCCTTTACATCCTCTCCGACCCAGTTGATCGGATGAATCCCGAGCTGAAATGGCAGCTTGTTCATGGCTCCACGTCTCCTTTTGTGGTTCAACATTTTTGCATCATTCGATTTAACGCGCGCATTCCCATCTATATCATGTTGATTGAAAGTTACTCTTTGGATTGATGATATGCTCAATTAAATGAGTCTAGCTTTGGCACGGTTTGCCTGCATCGCGTGGTGAGCCGTTATCACCTTTTCCTCGTTGGATACTTCCGGCACGCCCACATTCCACCAGGACTCATATCCGCCTGCATTGGTTCCGGGCACAACTGGAATTTCGATCAGTGTAGTCACGGTCTCATTCCGTGCGTCTCTGATCGCCTGCTCCAATTGTTCTGTCGTCTCTGCCTTATAAGATTTAGCTCCAAGGCTGCGGGCATGGGCTGCAAAATTCATAGGCATGTAATCTCCTGTCAGTCGTCCGCTCTCCGATTCCCGATAGCGGAACTCGTTGCCGAAACCGTCACTTCCGTGCTCCCGTTGCAAATTATGAATACACTGAAATCCGTTGTTGTTGAATAGTAAAATGGTCATCTTCTTCTGTTCCTGCAAGCTCGTCACCAGTTCAGAATGAAGCATTAGGTAACTACCGTCACCCACCATGGCATACACTTCACGATCCGGCTCCGCAAGAGCTGCTCCGAATGCACCGCTCACCTCATAGCCCATACAGGAGAAACCGTACTCCATGTGGTATGTTTTCGGTGCAGACGCGCGCCACAGACGGTGCAAGTCTCCAGGCAAACTTCCCGCCGCACACACAATGACGGAAGAAGGGTCAATGGTCCGATTAATAACACCGACCGCGGTCGTCTGTGCCAGTCCTGCCTCATGTTGCAGTCCATAGAGTCGATCCACCTCGGTGTTCCACTCATCCCGCAGGTCGGCGATCTCAGATGTTCCGTATCCACTGTGGTACTGCCGTCCCTGTAAAGCCGATTGCAAAGCTTGCAGACCTTCCCGTGCATCCGCCAAAATCGCTTCCCCACCCAATTTGGCGGCATCCATGCCGTTCAGGTTAATATTGATGAAGGCCGCTTCGGGATGCTGAAAAGCGGAACGAGACGCCGTCGTAAAATCCGAGAACCGGGTGCCGATTCCGATTACCACATCTGCTTCTCTGGCAAGCCTGTTGGCAGCCAGCGAGCCGGTAACGCCGATAGCCCCCACATTAAGTGGGTGGTCCCACGCCAAGGCACTCTTGCCAGCCTGCGTCTCGGCAACCGGAATGCCAAATGCCTCGGCGAATTCAGCCAGCTCTGTGGATGCCTCGGCATACAACACGCCGCCGCCTGCTACGATCAGCGGCTTCCTGCCACGGGCAATCTGCTGCGCTGCCCGTTCAATGGCCGCCTGGACCGGGGGACGACGGTCCAGGTAATGCACCTTGCGGGCGAAGAACGATTCAGGGTAATCGTACGCCTCTGCCTGCACATCCTGCGGCAGCGCCAGCGTTACCGCGCCCGTCTCCGCCGGGTCCATCAGCACGCGCATCGCCTGCGTGGCAGCAATCATCAGCTGTTCGGGACGCACGATGCGATCCCAGTATTTGCTGACCGCTTTGAACGGATCAGTGGCTGAAATCGTATAATCGCCGCTTACCTCCAGTTGCTGCAGCACGGGATCTGGTTCACGCGTAGCAAAGTTATCACCCGGAAGCAGTAAAACGGGAATACGATTGACCGTTGCCGTTGCCGCTGCGGTAATCATGTTCAGTGCTCCTGGTCCGATGGATGTTGTGCAGGCATATATCTGTCTACGGTTCTTCTGCTTGGCATAGGCTGCTGCCGTATGTACCATGCCTTGTTCATTTTTACCCTGCATATACGTCAGACTTCCAGAACTACGTTCCAGTGCCTCTCCAATACCAGTTACGTTGCCGTGACCAAAAATGCCGATAACACCTTTCACAAACTTGGTTTCCACCCCATCAACGGAAATATATTGCTGATCCAGATATCGGAGTAGTGCCTGAGCCATCGTCAGTCTAATGGTTGTCATGGAATGATCATCTCCCTTCCCTTTACGGGTTAAGCGCTTAATCTACTTTAAGTTTAAGCGCCTTACCCCTAAAGGTTAAGCGCTTAATTGATATAGTATTACAGGCTGAAGGATTAGGCAAGATATTTTTGTAAGCGTTTTACAAAATGGCAAATAAACATAGCTTTATCAATGTGGTACTGTGTATTATCCCACTGTTAATAAAGCTATGATCCGGTAAATTAATAGTATTGGAGTGAATGTTCAGATGCCGATAGAAACGTAAAAAAACACAAAAAAAAGAGATGGCAGAAACCATCTCCTTTTTTTGTTTCTATAAAGCGGGTGATGGGAATCGAACCCACGCTATT
>NZ_LGRP01000097.1:0-818 GCF_001636635.1 Paenibacillus sp. O199 | reverse complement strand
CCTCATCCCCGCATTTTTCAACATGCGTGGGTTCGGGCCTCCAGTGCGTGTTACCGCACCTTCACCCTGGACAGGGGTAGATCACCCGGTTTCGGGTCTACGTCCACGTACTAAGTCGCCCTATTCAGACTCGCTTTCGCTGCGGCTCCGGCTCTTCACCTTAACCTTGCACGGGAACGTAACTCGCCGGTTCATTCTACAAAAGGCACGCCATCACCCCTAAAACGGGCTCTGACTTTTTGTAAGCACACGGTTTCAGGTTCTATTTCACTCCCCTTCCGGGGTGCTTTTCACCTTTCCCTCACGGTACTGCTTCACTATCGGTCGCTAGGAAGTATTTAGCCTTGGCAGATGGTCCTGCCGGATTCATACGGGGTTTCACGTGCCCCGCACTACTCGGGATACATCTCGGAGGGAACAGACTTTCAAGTACAGGGCTTTTACCTTCTTTGGCGGGCCTTTCCAGACCTCTTCGCTTAACCGGTTCCTTTGTAACTCCATGTGAGATGTCCCACAACCCCAAAGAGCAAGCTCTCTGGTTTGGGCTTCTCCGCGTTCGCTCGCCGCTACTGACGGAATCACTATTGTTTTCTCTTCCTCAAGGTACTTAGATGTTTCAGTTCCCTTGGTATGCCTCTACATAACCTATGTATTCAGTTATGAGTAACTGGAAATTACCCCAGCTGGGTTTCCCCATTCGGACACCCCCGGATCAAAGCTTGCTTACAGCTCCCCGAGGCAGTTTCGTTGTTCGCCACGTCCTTCATCGGCTCCTAGCGCCTAGGCATCCTCCGTGTGCTCTTAGTAGCTTAACCATA
>NZ_LGRP01000058.1:0-16319 GCF_001636635.1 Paenibacillus sp. O199 | reverse complement strand
CCAGGCACACCAGGAGCGCCCACGAGCTGAAGCCCAAGCGCCCGGCTGCTCCCTCCGATCCAGACGACTAAAGCGAACAAAAAAAGAGGATGGTTTGGTTTCCCAATCCATCCTCTTTTTTTATAGATTTGTTTTGTCTATCATTCCGTAAATATCATCATTAGAATTTTTAGGCGTTTCAGGTTTACTGATTTCATTTTCTGTCGGATTTTCTGCAACGACTTCAGGTTCATTTTTAGCAGAAGGAGCAGCTTCACTGAGTGGAATTGAGATAGTAGGAACGTTTTTCAGTCCAGATAAAATTGAACGCAATTCGTCAGCTATTGGTTTCTGGAAAAGAGCCTTTTGAATATCGTGTGCCGTAACATCACGATAACCGAACTGTTCAATCATATGTCTCACTAAACTAGTGATTGAGTTTTGAACATTAGATTGAGCATTCACCCAATCATTCAATTGGTCGGTGTCGGGCAATTTACCAATACGCCATGAAACAAGTTCTCTTCTATTTTTATCATTCATTCGTTATGCAACTCCTGGAAAGAACACTTTAGTATGCAAAATTTCAAGACCATCCAAGTTCATATCAATTGCAAATTCTTCCGGAATCCAGAGGATCATGCATTTTACATCCTGAGAAAATTCGGTCAGGCTTGGGTAGAGGTCTTCTTCGAAAGTGATGCTTCCCCCTCCAAAAACCATCATAAAATCAATATCTCCACCTATGATGCTGTATCGTTCTTGCACATCTTCTAATATCTTGTTTGATTCACCATATTGAGCTTCTGACATGAATTTTTGAGCCAGGTCATGATAATTATTTTGACTATCTTGCATGATTTCATCAAAGCGTTGACGATTGATTTTGAGGTGACCATTAAGCTCTGATTCAAGCAATTTTCCTGCTTCTTCTGCTGCATGTCCTACGCCACGTTTTTCACCGTGACAGTTTTGCAATACAGGGTTTACTCCGCGGCTATGAATGTACTCAGTCGTTCCAGAACCAATATCAATTCCCAATCCTTTTAAAGAAAGGAAGTCTCTTTGAGTCATGCTATTACGTTTCGGATCGTCTTTATACAGTTCACGGAATTTTCTTAAAATCGTATCCTTCGCTTCGATCAAGGCGTATAACGCTGGAATTCCTTCTTGTGTAATTTTGGCGTTTGTATATTTGATTGTAACCGTAACAGACTGAGAACCTACATATACTATGACGACATGTACAATTGGAGATTCATCTTTTCCGGTGAAGCGTTCTTCAAATTCTTTTGCTATCTCTGAAGTATATTCAGACGCAGGGATTGCACCTGTCAATGTTCCCTGAACATCAATTTTTTCAGGCAACTTTTTATTTTTTTTGTAATATTCTTTTACTGATTGTGCAGCAGTCAAAGACAAATTCATGATTACTGGAATGTCATGTTTTGATTTTTTTCCGATCTTAATATTCATGTTTTCGGATTTTAAAGCATCAAGATTTGCGTGTTGTCCGACTGAGAAAAATCCTGATCTTTTTAATGAAGGGCTTACTATATTTACACTTAGTTCCTCTAACAAATTTGCAACGTTTTTTTCAATATCTGTTTCTGATGCTGGTTCAGGACTGTGAAGCCTTTTAATGACAGATGGTTGTTCAATTCGAACTCCATTGATTCGCATTTTTGTTTTTGAGTTACCAAAATCCGTTATCACTCTTAATTTCAACTAAATCACTCCTTAAGTATAAGTTTACATTCAAATTCAATTCACAAGGCATTCAAATACCATTCATAAATCTATTATAACTGATATTGAATGTAATATCAATTCAATTTGAATATTTAATGAATTCATTTTGCATTCAAATTTTTAGATTTTATTGACGAAAAAGACGGAATGTTGTCAAAATGAATCCCAAATGAATTCAATTTGAAAACATTTGGGATTATTTAAGGAGAAAAGGTTGCTTTTTGTTTTATCGTGACAATTCCAATTCATTTCTTGTCTTTTCTTGCTTCTGGCTTTTATCATTTTCCTTTTCTTTTTGTAGATTATTTTGGTTATTTTGACTCAATCCTTGCTTCAATGTTTTTTCCATTTCGTCATAACGGTCAATCTCTTGACGATACTTTTCAGGATTTTTTTGTATGTTGTTTATAGCAGAACGTAATGTTTTCGTTTGGGTATTATCAATTTTTTTGTCGATCAGCTTTTCAAGTTTTTCAAGCTTTTCATAATGCATTTTATAAAGACGTGGATTGTTTTCAAGTTTGGATTTGAGCAACTCAATTTTGCTCTTTGTATCAGCCAATTTTAATACAAACCTACGTGGTTCTCGCTTTAAATTATCAATAGCTAAAGTGATTTCCTTTCTTTGTGCTTTTACAATGCTGCTGTTCAGTTTAACTGCAACTTTACTCAACTTTTCAAGTTCATTTTTGTTTTTTTCTGGATCTTTATTTAACCTCTCTTTGAGCGAATCTAAATTGTTCCGAGCAGCTAACAAACTTTTTAATGACTGTGTTTCATCTTTTGTTGTTGAGTGTTCTACTTTACTCACGGTGTGGTTTTTATCATTCAGATCCGGACGGATCGGGACGACCTTATTATCGGCAGAAGGTTGAACACTCTGATTTTCATTTTGTTGTTGTTTTCTCAGGGATCTGCTTTTTTGTTTATTCGCAAGTTCTTCAAGTATCTCAATAACTTGGTTATTTAAATGATCTCTTGCGTCCATTATCTATACCTCCCTAGTTATAAAAAAATACCGAAAATTTATTCATTATTCCTCCGGTACTTTTCTGGTGTATTTTTCGAAATAAAGTCAGAGAAAATTTTAAATAACTCTTCTCTTTTCTCGATAGATAAGTGTTCAATTCCAAAATACTTTTCGGCTAATGCTCCTGTTTGGATCAACCGATTAGCACGCTGCTTTCTTTCTTTTTCTGATGCTAATCTAACTATTCTGTTCTTTCGTTCTTCAAGTTGTTCAATCTTTTTATCAATATCAGAAATTGGTGTTTTCTTTATTTCGTTTTCATGTTCCATATCAATTGACAGGATTCGAACCGGACGAACTATAGTTATTTTGGCTGTTGCTTGGATTCTGATCTAGGCGACTTCCGGAATCATTATTGTTGAATGAAGCTTTAGCTTCTTGCTTAAACTTATCAATAAGTGCCTTTGCTTGTTCGATATCTTCTACTTCCCATGAATCCATCAAATACTCCCCAATGTCTTTCTGAGCTTGCTCGATTATTTTCTTCTGCTTCTCGCGTAACTCTTTAATCTGTTCCTCTAATTTCTGTACTTGTCCGAGTTTGCTTTTTTTCGCCACTTTGTTTTCCTCCTTTAAGTAATTACGGTGTTTAATGCATCAATTTTACCGTAATTTAGGCGAAAAGTCTACTAAAATGTGGGAAAGTGTGGTATACTAGATCACATGAACGAAGTGAGAGTGCCCATTTATACCCCTGCTTCGCAGGGAATGGGTCTCGCCTTCGCTCGAATTCATTCACTTCCCGTGAATGACCTTTCCGTTGGAAAGGAGTTTGCTTGCAGCAAATAACCCGCAGGGGCTTGGAAGGAGGTGGGCATGTATGGGGTACTTTTACTTTAGCTCACAGATATTAAACCGTATGAATCATTCCGCTGTTGCGGCCGCAGCTTATCGCAGCGGAGAACCTTTATATTCTGAACGCGATGGTTTGACTAAAAATTACGGTGAAAGAACTGTTGCACCTGAATGCTTCATCCTGGCTCCGAAGAATGCGCCAGATTGGGTCAACAATCGTGAACGTTTATGGAATGAAGTCGAAAAAATTGAAAAGCAGAAGAATGCACAAATAGCCAGAGAAATTCGTCTTGCTCTTCCAAACGATCTGAACAACGATGATCAAAAGGAATTGCTCCTTCAATTTTGCAAAGAGAATTTTTCAGATGAAGGAATGGTTGCTGATATTGCAATTCACAGAGATAAGGAGAACAATCCCCATGCTCATGTCATGCTCACCATGCGTCCTTTTAATGAAGATGGTTCCTGGGGAAATAAACGTCAGAAAGTTGATAAAGAAGTTAACGGGGTGATGAAGAAAGTAAGTGTGCATTTGACTAACTGGAATGAAAAAGAAACGCTTGTTCAATGGAGGAAGAATTATGCGGATCTAATTAATGAGAAATTAAAGGATCGTGGAATCGAAGAGCGAGTTAGTCACGAAAGTTACAAAAATCAAGGATTGGATCGTGTACCTGGAATCAGACTGGAACGTACAGCTTTCCAGTATGAAACTAGAGTGAAAGAGCAAGCGATCAGAAACAATGTTCCTTATGAACCAGTTACTTACTATGGAAAAATTAACGAAGAAATTAAACTGATTAACTCCGAATTAGATAAGCTGAAAAAATTGAAAAAGCAACAAGTTGTTTCTCTTTCTGAATATAAAAATGAAAAATCCCTTGCTGAACAACTTAATGTTATTCGATCTAGTCGAAAGCTGAATGATGGAGAGAAAACAGCTCTATCTATGGTGGCACAAAGATCTAAAAGTTATGTGGATTATATCATTGCAAAACAAGTTAAATATGAAATCGAAAATGGAAACTGGAATAAGAAAATTGAAAGCGAAAAAGTTAAAATTATTTCTGAAAAGAACTTGCTAAATAAAGCATTCAAAGCATATCAAGATGATCCGAAGCAAGTATTGAAATATGGCTTCACTCCTTCTAAATTTATGGATCAAATGAAGGAGAAGGTTTCACATATCAAAACGCTAGAACAAAAAAATATGGAAGACCTATCTAAGTTGAAAATGCTTTTAGACAAAGCTGATCAAGCTTTAGATATCCAAAGTGATTTTACTCGAAAAGAATTTTCAGTTCTGTATCAGTCCACCAATAATTATTCTGTCGATGAAATGTATCATGCAGTCCAGTATTTCAAAGAGACGAATAAAGTATTACGCGAAGATGAAGTATCTTCTTATGCTATTTCCAAATATAAAGAGCATGAAAGAAATACTCCTTCTTTGGCTGAACAAACTAGAAATATTTCGAAGAGTGTTTTCATCTTAGACAGAGCGATACAGAAACAAATGAAAGAACGGTTAAGTGCTTTAAATGAACAAAACTTTGATCTTGTCTATGAAGCGAACAAAAAGATTGAGCAGTTCACATTACAAAAAGACCGACATGAAAAAGATTTAGCTGGAAACGTTCAATTACTTCGAGTAAATTTACAAAAACATTATTCTGATTCACTCGATCACATTACAAATGCTGAAGTCTTACTACGCCTTCAGGATCGGCAAGACAACGGAATGAGTTCCGGACGAGTTGACCAGGATCTTAATGTTATTCATCAACAAATCACAAAAGAAATTAATGACAAACCTATGGATAATTCATTTACACCTGATCAACAAGTCGAACGTCAATATTCACAAAGTGTTGCATCTGGATTGTTCCAGGCATTGGAGCAAGCGCAACGTGCGAATGAAAACAAAAAACATGAAAAAGATCCTACTGAGAAGAAGCAACGAAGAAGATACAGAGGTCAAGAGTTGGATCATTAAGGTGGTATTATGGAATTTAAAAACAAGGCGTGGAAACCCATTTTTGCTAGTTTCCTGATGAGTATTTTGTTCTCATATCTGCTCATGGTTGGTTTTTATGTAATTGGCCCAGGTGGCGATTTAACGCAATTATTGCTAGAGCCTGTAAAGGTTGTTTCTTTTGCTTACGCCCAGGAAAATTTGAAAGTCATATTTTCCTTGATGCCGTTTGTTATCTTAGGGGGCATGTTGTATTCAATGAGGTCATCTATTTTGTTACCGAAACTTGTGGATGCCAGTGATTTCGGATTACACGGAACATCAAAATGGGGTCAGCCATCTGATGTAGTTAATGGGAAGACATTTTCTAAACGTAATGCTTACAACAAAGATCCACTGAGCGCATTCAAGATGGAACCTGGTATCATCTTGGGGAAAATTCCAAGTCGAAAAGAACTAATCATCATGCCCAAAGGAACAAATATTGATAATCGAAATGTTTTAATTATCGGATCGTCTGGATCAGGTAAAGGCCAGGCTTATGTTTTTCCAAATATGATGAATCATGTTGAAGAAACTATCATCGTAACCGACCCTAAAGGGGAGATTTATGAAGCCACTCACCAACTCAAACGAGATCAAGGTTACAAAGTTTATCAAATTGATTTTGTTAATTTTTCGGAAGAGGTTGGCTATAATCCTCTGGATTATGTTGACGATGATGAAGATGCGCGAGCTGTCGCGAATACTATTGCATCCAATGCGGTAGATGATGGGAAAAGGGATTTTTGGAGCGAATCGGCCATAGCCTATTTTGCAGCTATTATTCTCTATATCAAAACGGAATACCGTCATACTGCAACCATGACTCATGTAGTACAATTTACGGCCAAGGCAGGAAAGGATGAAGAATTCCTGGATAACTTGCTGGAAGAAATGTCTGTAGACCATCCAGCATATGACATGTTTACTCTGGCTAATATGAGCGCCGGGAACACAAGAACGGGAATTATGTCCACATTGGCTCAACAAATTGGGATCTTCGCCATGCGGAAGATTGCAAAATTTACGGCAAAGAGTTCTTTTAACTTCCGGGATCTTCAGGAAGAAAAAACGGTACTTTACATTAAAGTACGCATGAAGAGTAATCCATTTAAGCAGCTCACGGCCACTTTCTTTGAACAACTAATTGACACCTTCTATGATATCGCGGACGAGAATCATTCACGGCTGCCAATTGACTCTATTTACTTACTGGATGAATTTGCGAATATCGGGAAAATCAATGGATATCCGAACATCCTGGCAACTTGTCGAGGACTGGGGATGTCGATGCACACGGTTATTCAAGATATCGGGCAATTGGAAGACAAACGTATGTATGGACCGGATATGGCGCGATCCATCATCAACAATCATGATACAACACTGTTTTTGCGAACCAAGGATACCAAGACCGCCAAATACTTCAGTGATGTTGCCGGGGAAACCACGATTAAGCATAAACAGAAAAGTACCTCTATTGGAGAGAAAAACGCTTCTAAAAGCATTTCAGAACAGTTTGTAAAGCGACCTTTGATTACACAAGGTGAGCTGCTTAATGTAAACCCTGCTGTGTGCTATCTTTTCGTGAACGGCTATTTTCCTTTAAAACTAGAAAAGTCTTATCAGTATAAAGTGTATGGCGAATTCCTATTCGGAAAAGACCGTAAACCTAACTACGAACGTTCTTCCAGAAATAACTTTTTGAAGTTCTTCGGTATTAGCTCAGTAAACCATGTTGAGAAGCTTCCAGAAGCTCATACAGCCATCGATCCAGAAGAACGGGAATTAGAAGATGCGGATTATGATGAAGCCTTAGAAGCCGAAATGCTGGCCTTAGAAGAGGAAATGGAAAAGATTCCTGAAGAAGAAGACGTACCGTTTGCGGAAGAAGATGAATTTGAGGACGGAGAAGGTATCTCAACAGAAGAACTAAGCATGTTGTTAGGTAATCTTGACCCAATCGTTCAAACACCATTAGAACCACTTGAAGAAGCTCCTATTGCTACTGAAGCAACAGATGATGGAATGACCGATGAAGATGTACAGGCGGCCTTTAGAGAGCTAGAGGATGCGTTAAACGGCATTGGTGACGATGATCCTGACGCTGAAGCTTTAATGGAAGTGATTAAGGAGCTTACGGATGAAGCGGCTGCTGTTCAGGAAGAAACGGATGAGGATGAAGAGAAAAAGGAACTGGACGATTCAGACGACTTACCAATGTGATAAATGGAGGAATGCACAATGATAACCGTATTAGCTGAAAAACCTGACCAGGCCAGAAAATTGGCTACGCCTTTCCCACATACCAAGGGGAAAGGCTTTCTTCTCATTAACCCATGCAAGGAGTTTCCAGGCGGCGCTAAGGTCACATGGGCTATTGGGCATCTCGTAGAACTTAAAAATCCAGATGAATACAACGAAGCCTGGAAGAGATGGAGCTTGGACAGTCTCCCTATAATTCCGGAGAGTTTTGAATATAAGGTTTCAAAGGATAAGGCAGTACAGTTCAAAATTGTAAAGGATTTACTGAAAGAAGCCGATCAAATTATTATAGCGACTGACCCGGCGCGCGAGGGTGAAAATATTGCCCGGCTGCTTATTATGATGGCCGGTTGTTCCAACAAGCCAATAAAACGGCTATGGACTTCCTCTCTAACCGAAAATGCGATACGGAAAGGTTTTGCTGAAGTACGGGACGGATCAACGACCATTAACCTCTTTTATGAAGCCCAAGCACGGCAAATCTCTGACTGGCTTATCGGACTTAATGCAAGTCGGTTGTACACGCTGCATCTGCAGCGTAAGGGGTTCAAGGATGTATTTAGTGTAGGGCGAGTACAAACACCGGTGCTTACGCTCATTTACAACCGTCAGTGTGAAATTAAAAATTTTAAATCCGAACCATTTTATGAGCTTGTGGCTGAGTTCACCGTTTCTACAGGGAAATACACTGGTAAGCTACGCGATCGTTACCCATCTAAAGAAAAGCTGTATGAAGCAGTAAAACCCTATATTGAGCCTGGAAAGACTACGTATAATGGGGTTGTCAAGCTAGTTGAAGTGAATGAGAAGCGGACGCAGCCGCCTACCTTGTATAATCTATCCGGTTTACAGGCGGCCATGAATAAAAAGAAGAAATATAGTCCAACGGACGTATTAACTACTGTGCAGTCACTCTATGAAAAAGGTTTTGTCTCCTATCCACGATCCGATTCACAGCACATTACAACAGAAGAATTTGCATACTTGAAGCAGAACCTAAGCAATTATCAGCAGCTCATAGGTGTGTCGTTCCAGGCGCATAGCTTGGAGCCATCCAAAAGATATGTTAATTCGGATAAAGTGAGCGATCACTACGCCATTATTCCGACTGAAAAAATACCATCATCAACCGCAGACTTTACGGAAATGGAAAAGGCTACCTATGATGAAATTATCAAAAGTGCGTTAGGCATGTTTTTGCCCGATTATACTTACGAGGAAACCGTCATTACAACAGCCATTGGTGAAGTTGATTTTATTACAAAGGGTAAGACTGAAAAGTCTATTGGTTGGAAGCTGCTGTATCGCAACGATCCGGAAGGAACGGATGATGAAGAGGACGATGACAAAGCCCTACCGCGAGTTAAACAGGCTGATCCAACGAACGGGATTGTAAGTGTCAAGGATGGGATGACGCAGCCGCCTAAGCCGTATACACAGGGGCAGCTTATCACTCTCATGACTAATGCCGGTCGTCACGTTGAGGATAAGGAAATGCGGGATGCCTTGAATGAGAGTGAAGGATTAGGCACTGAAGCGACAAGATCAAGTATTATCGAAACACTCATGCAACGTGAATTTATACTAGTGAAGAAAAACCAGGTCTATGTAACACCGAAGGGCGAGGTTTTATGTGAAGCTGTGAAAGGTACAGTTCTTTCCAAACCTGAAATGACGGCTCAATGGGAAATATTCCTGAAGGAGATCGGCCGAGGTAACAAGAAAAGCAGCGTCTTTATTGAGAACACGAAAAAATTATGTCATAAATTATTGGAACAAGCTTCTGCTGACATGGGAAATTTGAACGTCCAGGCGCAGATTGCAGCCACCGAAGAAGCCGATCAAATTTGCAAATGTCCTTGTGGGAACGGCTATATAACGGACAAAGGGAAGTTTTACGGTTGTACGGCCTATAAAGAGGGTTGCAAGATAACATTTTTCAAAGAGCTACTAGGCAAAAAGTTAACCCCTACTCAAATTAAGACGCTATGTGAGAAAGGGAAAACTGGCACGATCAAGGGATTTACGAGCAAAAGTAAAAAGAAATTTGAAGCAGCTCTTTCCTTGAAAGATGGAAAGATCGAATTTATTTTCTCATAACATTTTCTCATGACAGAGAGGGGAAACACCATGTACCAATTTTATGAGATCGTGGGGAGCGAGAAACCTATTTACGTGACAAAGCCTGAAGGATATCTGTCATATGAGGAAGTTCCAAACGGGGATCTTGTTAACTATGAAGAAATCGCCTATCTGGAGATTGTAGAAAACGGGGTTAAATTGTACGAACCTCTATACGTGAGGGAGGGTGAATAACAATGCCGTTTCCTAAATCTGGCGACTACGAAGCGAAGATGGCTCAGGTGCAAAAACAAGTTGACCAGGCCATAGAAAGGATATTTAGCAAGGCCGAATTTCAACGTTATTTAGAAGTGGCATCTAAATTCCCAAAATACAGTTTAAATAATGTGGTTATGATTTATGCCCAAAAACCTGAAGCTACCATGGTGCAGGGATACAATGCCTGGAAGGAAATGGGGCGACAGGTTCAGAAAGGTGAAACGGCCGTTAAAATTTTCGCTCCTACATTTAAGAAAGTCGAAATGACTAAAATAGATCCAGTTACGCAACGCCCACAGCTCGATTCAAAAGGAAAAGAGATTACAGAAAAGAAGGAAATGCTTACAGGCTTCAAGGCGGTAAACGTATTTGACGTAAGCCAAACGCAAGGTAAAGAAATAGTCAATGTACGGCAGTTTGTCCGTGATGATATAAGAGACAGTGCAGGAGCTGCACAGATGTATCGTCAGTTTTCCGATCATCTTGCAAAGAAAATGGATGTACGAGAGAATGCCGAGGATTTTAAGGACAAGCCTAATGTGCGTGGGTATTATGATCGTGAGGATCATGCCATCCGGATCAATCCGGCTATTGAAAATTCGACAATGAAATTCAAAACATTAATCCATGAGTATGCACATTCGCAGCTCCACCGAATGGACAGTCCTTTGAAGGACTTGCCACGAGAACACAAGGAAGCCCAGGCTGAAGCCACGGCCTTTATGGTCACAAAGTATTATGGAATGGATACCGAAGCCTACAGCGCCGGTTATATTGCAACCTGGGCAAAGGATATTCAATTGGCTAAACAAGCCCTGGGCGAGATCCAGAAAACCGCTAATAATATTATTCGTGAGGTTGACCACCAATTGAATAGGGAACGTATGCAGGAAGCTACAAAAACGCAGCTAACGATTCCTGGTATGGATGCAGCTAGAGAAGTGGCAGCGGCTTCCACGGATCGAGACGAGAAGCCAAAAGGACAAGACAAATCGAATCTAAATGAGTTACCAAAATCAAAATCAGGGCCAGAATTAGAGCGTTAAATAGGCTGATTATGGTATAATAGAGAAGACAAAGTAACCGGTGGGATTATCGGCACGGCGAAGCTTACCCGAAAGGGGGTGACGCCGTGTCACTTCTTGAAGTCGTGCAGCATTTTCTTGAAATTAGCGATAAGCTAGTTAGTATTGCAGTGGGGTTAATAGCCTTATGCAGTGCGTGGAAAGCAGCGCGGAACAAGAAAAACCACCGGGAATAGGTTGGTAGCCTTGCAATCCGGTGGTTTTTCATTCGTTTGATTGAAATTCGCCGTGGTCGCCCACCGGCCTTTGTTGACAAGTCACGATGTGTCCAGCATCGTGGCTTTTGTTTATTTTACACCTGTTATACTTTTATTATACCACAGTAGGAGCGTTTAGGAACATCCAGGCACATCAATTTCATGAGTTACCAATTGTCCTGGCTATCTTCCACTCGTCTATATCGTTCGGATCAACACCGCAGATCCTACAGATTAATAGTCCAAGGGGCATTGTAGGTATTTTCTTGCCGTATTCTATATTCTGATAATGCCGTAAAGAGCATTCCATTTGAATTTGAATTTCTTGTACAAGTGATTCCTGAGTATAATTCGCTAATTCCCGTGCTTCTTTTAATCTCAAGGTCGGTAAACTCCCTGTTCTCTTTTTTTATAGATATTACCGAAGTATCTAATATTCCATAACGATCTAAAGATCGACGTCCTAAAGGACGTGTTGTATAATGGATAGAAGGGGTCATCCTCCCCTTTCCGATGGGTGGGATACTTTGCCGGGTCCTCTCACCTTGCAAAAGTTTCGATTCATCAATTGCATAAAACAAAAATCGCCCTCATAATGAGAATATATGTTCTTATTTTGGGGGTGGTTTTTTGCTTCAGGATGAACCTAGTATGTGGCACAGTCGTTTTATTCTTCCCGAACATCGTGAGTCTATGTTGCGACAAGAGAAAGAAAATCGGCGTAAAAAATTGCCTGTTTTGGACGAACAGGAAAAAGAGGACATTGGTCAGAAACTTGCAATGTCATTAAAACTTGGTCGTGAGGTAACAATCCGGATATTTGGGGAGTTTGAGGATCGAACGCTAACGGGAATAGTCACTCAAATGGATCAACAGACAAGGCAGGCTAAATTTTCAATCGACTTAGATGATTGGGAGCGAGTGCCCTTCTCTTTGATCCTGGGCGTGGATGAAGGCTAACATTCGGAAAAAGATGCAATTTGGATCCGAGCAAAGTTTCTGCAGCATGGAATTTGTCAGGTTAAACACGAACATTAATTTGTTGGCAAACTTGCCGGCACGAAGTAATTTCCGAATATTAAAAAGGGCGGCCTACAAGGGGCTGCCCTTTTTCTGTATATGCTTCAGCATAAGCTTGGCTTGAGCCAAGTAAGGATTTTAATTCATGGAGGGCTTATGCTACCAGCTCTAAGGCGGTAAAATACACCGCCTAAGACCTGGTACGCACCGCTGCGGGGTTACTCAGCCCGATAACTAGGCGGCCTAAGCCGGGGGAAAACACCCCTGCTAAAGCCGCCTACGTTCCTGGCCTTCGCTTAACACCCCACACGGGGCAAAGGTCAAAGGCAGTTTGATTCGCACCGTTTAGTGTTCTGACTGCCCTTTTCTCCTGCTTTTGTCTTTGAGCTAATCCCATGCCCTTTCTCCGTCCTAATAGCAAACCATATATAACCCTGGCGAACAAGGTGGAAAAAATTTTGAGAACGACACTCAAATTTTTTTCCATCCCTACGGGCAGCCTTGTTCCCCAGGAACATATATGGTTTAAACGCTATGACGGCGAAATGGACATGGGATTAAAACGCTCTTTGACAAAAGCATACGAAAACGGCAAGACAGCGAGACCCGAAACAGTGCATCAAACCTAAAACCTAAAGATTCCCGGCTCCTTGGAAGTGGATTGAAGGTTAAAGAAAAAATAGAAATTCCTGAAAGGAGGTGATGAAGATGCAGAATGAGACGATTGTCATGTTGGCCGTTATCGCGGCTTTTATGCAAGTCATTGTTCAACTTTTAGGAGTCGTCAAGGCGTTCATTGAATGGAATACGGCTCGACAAAAAGTAAAAGGCTCCGACCGTTCGCAGCGGTCGAAGCCCAAGAAAAAGCCTAAATAATTAACCCGTGCTAACAGGTTGGGTAAGGGGGATGCTTTCTCAACCCTTACCCTCCCATCATAACACAAAAATTTATCATGTTAAAGGGAGGACAACCCCAATGGAAATGTTACTTTTGATACTCATTTTGTTCAGTATTTTTCTTCAGTCGATTACTTTCCTGCTCAATTGGTCAACGCAAAAATACAATGACCGGAAATAGGAAGACCGGCAGCGGCCGCCAGGCTGCTGCCCACATCCATCCATCAAAGAGCAGGAGGAAGAATATGAAAACTCATAAATCAAAAATATTAGCAGCTTTGACTGTATGCCATGGCATCTATAAAAAAGCGGTGTTTGTCTTAAATGGACAACCGGTTAAAATACACTTTCTGACAATGGACGAGTACCGGGGAATGGTTGATAACCTCACCCCTGCCCGAACTCATGAATGGGCAGGTATGCTGAAGAAGGTGGATGAAAGAAAGCCTATCTATTATTGCATTTGGACGGTGCAAGTTACTGAGTGTCATCTTATAACCAACAAGATTCAGGAACTAATTGATGCAGTCATTACTGAACAAGTCGCAACTTTTGAAATGGATATTCCTTCTATTGAAATTCGCGGCCAGCGAGAAGCTAATTAAATCTAATGCGCCGGGTTTCTCCCGGCGCATCAAAGGAGACTGAATATAAAATGAAATATCGGTACTATAGAAAGCCTACAACGCAGAAGGCGCTACAGACTGCCAAACGTCTCATAGAGTCCGGTAGGCTTCAGCCTGGCGAAATAATCAGCGTTCGCGGCACGTTCACACAAAGAAGGTGGTACAGACTTACAATCCGTACAGCGAGTGAGCAATTTCAATTTACCGGCTTCTCCTGGTTCTATAGCGGTGAAGGTTCGAGAGGGCTACAGCAAATGCTTAAATGGCTGCTTGTTCCGGAAAATGTACGAAAGCAGTTAACCAAAATTGAAAATCACGGTGACACGTACAAGCCGAATAGTGTTTTTATCCGATAACGGAAGGAGAATCAGAACGTGGAGAGTGTCTATAAAAGTAGTTCGGTTCCGAGTGATAATGTTGTTCTGTTTCCTCAGAAGAAGCCTTCTTTAGACCTAACCGCTGAACAGGAATTGAAATATTTCATGCTAGAAATGGCCGTCCCGGTGATTCCTGGTTTGGAAAATAGACTAATTCGAGATGGTAAAGTTGTCGATGAACTGTTTACGATGGTAGCCGATCAATTATTTGGAGCTAAATAATATGGGAGATGACGAGCTGATGGACTTGAAAAATCGTATTGAGATGGAACGGCAGTTATTGAATGAGCTGGCCGAGAATTACGGTATAAATGATCCGCGTACGCTTATGAAATCCAAAGAGCTTGATATAGTGCTAAATGAGTATAATGAGTTGATAAAAAAGGAAAAGCCGACTGCATAAGCAATCGACTTAGGGTGAGAAACTTTTGCCGGGTCGCTCACCCTTCCTATTTTATCATACATCGCTGTAGTAAACAGCAGGATTAAAGTCATGGAAAGAGAGGATGGATGAAGAATGGTGATATGTACATGTCCTTATTGCGGTGGTGATCTGAAGAGTGAAATAGATTTTTATTACTGTGGTTTTTGTGAAATGTCTATTACAACTGAAGATGCACAGGAGAATGGTCAGCGCAAGCAGATCCCTTTCCTGCTAAACAATGTTACCATTTCAGATGCGGACGAGAACACCATGCAGCTCATGCAAAGATCAACCAATGATTTAATTGTTATGCTTCGTTTGGTTCGTCAGAAACGGACAGATTTTTATAACTATCTGAGGGTTCTTAATAAGGCCAAGGGTGATTTTCAGGAACATGTCGAGTTAACAGGTAAGGACTATGAATATTGGACGCGAAAGACATGGGTACTAGAAAATATTCTAAGGGATCGTACCGGGGTCTTTCCTGAGAGAATAACGGATGATTATTTGTCTGGATTGGCTGTAAGAGCAGACAAAATAAACGGTAAATCCATGAGAATAAGAGCTAAAAAACAAAAAATTCAGGATACGAAATAGTGGTTTTTGTATCCTGAATATGCTATTTCTCTATTCGATACTTGTATTAATATTAGATAATGGGAACCCAGATAGTGCATCTGGATTAACTAAATAACTGTTGTTCACTGCATTCAATTGTTGTTGTTCCAATTGTAAAAGCTCTGTTAAAGAAATACTTGGATACATCAAGTTCCCATCTTTATTATGATGTTTCGTTCCTGTTACCGGATCATTTCCCATTAGTTTAGGATTAGAAAAATAAAGTGCATGTCCGAGTTCGTGAGAAAACGCATTCAGCCCTGCATAATCCTTAATTGTTAAGACAATATACAAATGATTATTGTAAAAATATGTTCTGCCTATTGCTTCAGAATTACCTATTTTTGTTATATTGAAATAAAATACATGTAAAAGTCTTCTTGAATCTAAATCTTCGCTCCATACGGCTTTAGCTGCATGGTCAAATAATCGTTTTAATTTAGCTCCCTGGGGGCTATTAAGCTCTGCGACAGGAACGATGTCTTCACTTCGGTATATAAATTGCTCTTCATTTTCAATCAGTCGTATATGACCAGAGGAAATATCCACGCCCCAATATGAAGAAGCTCTTTCTTCATCCAATGTTGCTACAATATAACTCGTTTGATCTCCCATTAATTTTTCTGATATCCATGTGTACATACAGATAGGTTCATTAGGCACTAGAACACATCCTTTATCTAATTGATGCTCATTATTATGTGTGAAAAAGGGGTATCTAATGCGGGAATCTAAACCGGCGTCAGATCAACACCTCTAGTCTAATAATTTATTTTCTCTGAACATCCATAACGCCCACGAGCTAAAGCCTGAGCGCCCGGCACGCGGCTGCTCTCTCCGATCCAGACGAGATCCGAACAGCTCTATAGCGACCACCGGTGCAGCTCACACACCCAG
>NZ_LGRP01000071.1:0-7439 GCF_001636635.1 Paenibacillus sp. O199 | reverse complement strand
CAAAGAGTGCCTGATCTGAATCGTGGAAACTGCGATGCACATCCTTGCGAAGCGTTTTGGAAGGTCGATCCGTCTGTATGGTGGACAAGGGAAGCACGTGACGGGTCACCTGACCATCATCAGAAGTGCTGCCATTCCTTGCATCACTCCCGCCGTTAACACGCGCATATCCTGAATGAGCACCATCGCTGTAATGGTCATGCTTCGTTTGCGCGGTGTCATGGTCACGATGTCGGGCATGCTCCTGATTTTCCGTTCCAATCTGTACATAGACTACGCCTTCTCCGTTATCCCACTTCAGCCGGTTGATTTCCTGGACAGCAGACACTGCCGGAGCGACCTGGTCACCCACGAACAAGAACAACGCTGGGTAATGGATGCTGCTTCGACCATCACCCAGGCTGCCTTGACGCTCCTGCTCTGTTGCATACTGTGCTGCATACTTCTCCAGATTGCGCTTCAGAGCATTGTTCGAGCTGAACTCCATCCCGGCCGCCATCTTACTTCAGCCTTCTGCGAATGTCATTCAGTTTCGATGACATCGTTCTGTAGAACTGGTAGATGTCTTCCCCGTTCGCCAGTTCTACTCGCTCGTATTCCAGACGATCACGGGATTCCATGAACAATGCAGCCAGATCATCCAACTTCGTAAGCAGTGGCGTGATATCTTCAGAAGCGGTCAGGTCGTTATCACGGCGGGACGCTTTGCGCAGCAATGTGCTGCGATCCTTCTCCGCGAGTCCACGGAAGTTGCCAAACACTTCATATTCGGCAAAGTTACGGCTCTTCATCAGGTTCGCAAACGGCTCCCACGCGTCTTCTTCCGGATCACGGTCATAGACGTACAGCGCGCCTTTCTTCACGATGGTATCGGTGTATAGTGCTTCGATGAAGCGGTCATACCACTGCTCCTCGTCCTGATGCTGGGCGAGAATGCCTTCCAGCTCGGCGACTTTGGCTGAGATAGCGTTCATCTTCGCCAGTTCTTCACGTACCCGTGCGATCAGCTGCGGGGAACGCACCAGGTTTTCTTTGGCCATATCTTCATTAATACTTCCGAAAATGTCCTTCACCGACACCCGTGGCAATCCTTCGGATTGCAGGCGTTTCAATTCAATAACTGCCCGCTTCACTTCACCCAGGTTCGGCGTGGTGGACGTGAGGCGCATGTCGTAGGCACCCAGCTTAGCAGACAAGTCAAACGGTTCCGTTGTCACAATTGCATAGCGGTTGCTTGTATTCTCATCAATGGATTTGGCTGTCACAATGTTGTATCCGAGCGCCTGCTCGAATTCGGTACGTACACGGGCATTGTACTGCTTGACCCGGGCGTTCTCGTACACATCTCCCCATGATTTTTCTGGAATTGGCGACGGCAGATAGGTCCAGTTATTCTTTTCGGTTTGCACCAGATGGCGTCCGATACCTTCTTTGTCCAAAATGGTACGTTCATAACTTTCCTCATATACTTTGAGCGGTGTATACACAAACAGTGGTACCCCGTTGCGAGTGTTCAGCCAGAAGATCCGGTTGCGCACTTCACTTTCCTTAACGGTAAAATGGGATTTGCCCACCGCATTGTTCTGATAATTGCGAATCCCTCTCAGAATGCCCGGCGCCTGTGCTGGTACCGATACGAATCCCCAGGATGGGAAATGCAGACTGCCTGTGCTGTTGCTCAGATTGAACACCGGAACCGCCTCATCATCCAGTTTGCCTGCAATGAAACGTTCCACGAATTTCTCGACAGACTCGTCCTGTCCATATTTGATAACCAGGAAGTCCTCCATCGAGCGGGTAATCAGATCGCCGAACTTCTCAGTCAGGAAATCAGAGATGGAGCTGACGATATCGATCTCGTTTTCTTTCACCCACTGGCTGGAGTTCTCCAGCAATTCACGCGAGAAGTCACGGATCAGATCATCCGTATCACGCTTGTCCAGCAGTCCATCCACCACACTGACGATATCCGGCACACTTACAACGTTCCAGTAATACGTTTTGTTGCCTTTGTGATCAGACTGTTCTTCGCCGCGTGTCAGGATATCCCCGTTTTTGGAGAAGATCGAGCTGAGTGCGTTCAGCGTTTCAGTAAATACGTTATAAATGCGGCTGTTCTCCTGGTTCAGCAATTCGTACAGGTCTTCGTAGAACTCAATCATCTGATCATTGCGTTCCACATCGGCATGCAGCCAGTACTCATGAATTTTTGCTTCAATATAAGCATTCTTCTTCTTCTCTTTGGAGACGAAAGCACTCTTCGCATCGCCCAGCTTCTCTTCGGACTGCTCCTGAGCGGCCTCAATGTCACGCGGAATGCGGAAGGCATTCTCACGCAGGGTTTCAATGTACGACTGAATCATCTTCAGTACACAGAAGCCTTTTTCCGTGTAGATCAGACGGGAGACATAGAACGGACCCTGTTCAGGATGCAAAAACATACGCCGGATCTGTTCGGTGAACTGACCCGCAATCTCTCCCGGCAGCTGCTTCTTCGCCTTGATATATTCCTCACGGGCACGAGCCAGGAAGTTCTGCTCCAGTTCGGTGTCCATGTTCACGACCTGTGATTTCACCACATTGCCATAGGACAGACGCTCACTGTTCTGGTAACCTGGCAGCGGCTCCGGCACACGGGCTTCAAAGGACTTGACCACACTTTCGAGATCAATGCCCAGCTTGCGGGCAAACTTCTCGGTATCCTCCTGGTTCGGCGCTTTGGAGAACATGGTGTTCATTTTGTCGAACATGCGGTAAGCCAGATAAGTCGTCATTTCTTCAATCGGCAGTACCGCTGAGGATGCACCGATAATGTTGTAATCATAGTTGGCCGGATAGGCTTTGTTCATCTGAGCAATGTTCGTGCGAATGTTGCTAATATAATCGTGGATGGCAAACTCCTCGCCGGATTGCTTTTCCTCACTCGCCATAAAGTTGGTGATGTTCTCGGCGGTGACGTTCATGCAGTAATCATAAGCATTCTCCAGCAGTTTGCCTTCCGTATTGGTTGCAGAAATCAGATGACACAGGTTGAACGGCGGCAGCGGTGAATTAACGGTCAGAATATTGCCATATTTCTGAGAGAAACGCTCCCCCCGGCTATCCACGTTCATCCAATAATCCAATTCCTTGAGCGCAGCGTATCCATTCTTGCGGATGTACTCACGAGTGTGCTCACTCAAGCTTTTGTTGGACAGGTTCACGTCTGGGGTGAACAAATATCCAAGCGTATTCACGCGGTCAATCCCGGCAGAGCCGTGATCACGTTCGATAATTCCGCGCACGATATAAGAGATATCAAGGAAGCAACCACTGCCCGTACCACCGGAAAGACCAGTCAGCAGGAACACCATCAGTTTTTTGTTGGTGCCTACAGATAATGTTTTGATCTTTTTGTCGATCGCCTGCACGACCTGGTTAATCTTCGTGAACAGCAGCAGGCGTCCAGCCTGACGCACACCTGCGGCGCCGTTCATGCCATCGGTGATGCTCAGCTCCGGAGACAGCCAGTCCGTAATATACGGCTCCAATACGCTGCGGTTCTGAAGCAGTCCGCCAATCTCGGCATTGGACAGCAATACAAATTCATTAATTGGATCAAGTCCGATGCCTTTATACTTCTTGGCGCGATCCTGTTCGTTCGTTTCAAAAGCAAGAAACTCCACGTTGGACGGTTTATCCATTTTTTTCTTGGATACCGGGTCCTGTGGCAGCTTGAAACGTCGGTTAATCTGGTATTTAAGGCGCAACAGCGCATCAATACCTGTTCCTCCAAGACCGATAATCAGAATCGGGTTATCAATCGTATCGACTCTGATTTTCTCACTGACAATCCCTCCGCCAAGCGATACATCCAGTTGCTGAATATGTTCTCTAACAATCGGTTTCATTCCAAGTCCTCCCTTATTTAAACCAGTTGGGCTAAAACTCATTACACTTGCCACTCCGATGACAGAGTAACCTTCCGATCGCTGTTATCCCCAGATTTTTTCAATTCACTTTTACAAAGTGAAAATCCGGGGATAAAGGCGAACGCTTCGCTTCTTCAGGTTTTCTCTGTCCTCTCCGTTCTCGTGTAAACAATTATATCCAAATTAAAATGCATTCCTTTTAAACCAAATAATCAAATTACACCAGATACTCAATTAAAATCGTTTTGTCCGCCTGTTGCAGCGGAATGCTCAGTCGGTCACCGTTCTTCAGTTCAACGCCTGAGCTTGCATCAACGGTACGGCCGGATTTCTCCAACGTTCCGCCAGCGGTGTTACGGATTATAATTCGATCCCCATTGCTGGGCGTAAATACATACTTCTCAGTTTCCTTCAATTCAGGGTCCAGCTGTAACAGCTGGTGCAGATGGAATCTGCCCCGGAAGGATGCCAGCTTTTTATATTGCGGGTACGACTTGTCCCCGGTATTCTCATCGCGAATTTCGACAACCATCTGTCCGACAAATCCACGGTTTTTGCGTTTCAGCCAGCCTAGCAGGAACCAGACACCCACAGCTACCACGATCAAGGCGATCACGCCCAAAATAACAGGCATCCATGGAAACGGCTTGTCCTGCTCGCCCGCAGGTGTCGTTGGCTGAGTTCCGCTACCGGCTGCTCCGCCCGCATTGATCGTAATTGGAGCACTTTCCCGGTAGAAGCTGTCTTCTTCTGCACGGATTACAAGCTCGTAGTTATGGTTGTCCGGCACTTCAAACGTTCCGGCGAACCCGGAGCCCGTGTTTTCGAGCGGCTGCTCCGTGCTTTTGCCTGTATCCTGATCGTTTACGACCAATGTTGCCTTCATATCAGCGTACAGGTCATTATCCTGCAGCGGCTGTCCTCCGTTCTCCAGCTTGGCGGTCAGATTCACTTTGTCGCCCTTCGTATAGGACTTGGTCTTAATTGGGTCCACAACGAGCTGGAGATCATAGTTGAACAACAGGTTGATATCGATGCTGTCTTTCGGAGCCCCTTTTACCCGAAGTTTCCAGTCGCCTTCCTGAGGCTTGAGCAGCTTCACCAAGGAATAACTCTTCGAAGTCGAGAGCTTGGCTGCGTCAGAGTTGAGATCTACGGCCTTGCCCGAAGGATCGGTCAATTCAATCTGGACTTGTTTTGAAGACATGATCGAGATGTTGGCTTCAAGTACACTGTCGTTCGGTACGTTCACGGTAACTTCCTGATAACTGCCGTTTCCTGTAATGGAGGGCAGCTTCACGACATTCAGTTTGGCATGATCGGCGAAAATCTCACTCAGAATCTGTGGCAGATCATCCGGTGTATCTGTGATAAAAGACTTGCCTCCGGTCTGCTGAGCCAGATCTGCAAGTGCGTCCTTGTTCAGTTTGCCGTCTGCGTTCAGTCCAATCGTATAGACGGGAATCCCCTGATCCTGTGCTTCTTTGACGGCCTTTGCCAGATCCGCATCGGATTGAGACTGGGTGCGACCTTTGGTTTTGTTAAAATCGTTGTTGCCATCAGCCAGCAGCACGATCATTGGCGAGTGAGATGCGTCTGCCCCATGGTTCAGCACATTCACCGCTTCAGCCACTCCGACAGAGATATCGGTATATGGCCCTCGGCCGAGCTGATCAATAAAATCTTTCAGGCTGCTCTTGTCCGCATCGGACTGAATCTCCAGCAATGCCTTTTCCCGCTCCACCTGATCGGTGTAAGCGACAATCCCTACCTTGTCCCCCTGGACCGGCAGCATATCAATAAACATTTTCATGGCTTCATTGCTGATCTTGTCACGGTCACTTGTATTCATTGAATTACTTACATCGGCTACAAGTACCGCATCGATTCCGCTTGTCTGTGCCTGAGCCGCTGCAGCATGTGGCAGCAACGCCTGAGGTAGCAGCAGCGTTAGAAATGCCAGCAGAACCAGAGTTCCGCTGAGCCAGCGTATTTTGCTTGTCCGCAGCATTGGGTGTACTCCTTCACGTTTGAGATTAAAATGGGAATAGTTTATTATAGGCGTCAAGCCTTAAGGAAATCTTAACAGTCTACTAATAAATTCTGAAAAGCACCCCTATCTTCAGTTACAGTTTTGTAATGACTGACAAAAATCGACGAATTCATGTCAGTAGCTGGCACAAAAGTTCCAACTATGGAAATATGATATAGTTATTGCCAGCAAACTGCAATATAACGACGCTTGATCAGTAAACATTATAACTACGCATATTTTAATTATGCCTAGAAAGGAACGGATTATGGTTACATACGGATGCCTCGCCATATTGTTTCTTTTTGTCATTATAAAGGTGATTGCGTTCCTGCTTCATCGGCGCAAACCCGTTTCAAGGGAAGATGCCGATCGAACCCTCTACACTATTCTGAATGGCGAGCGTGATTGAGCATGAGCAATAAACAAGTTGTATCCATCAAACCTTTTATAAGAACAACGCATGCATTTCAAAAGTTGCGTGTCTGCAAGCGGTGTGGCCAGTATACCTGCCTGTGGGAGGATCACTGTACTGCCTGTGGACGCGGCACCCTTGCCACAGTGGAAGAACGCGCCTCTTCCCGCGTCAAACGTCGGATTGCACGCGACTTGTTTATCACGGTAATCCTTGGTGCAGCAGCCACCTATTTTGGTGAAACCATAGACCAAACGATGGCGGCGGCCAGTGTCTCCCTGCTGCTTCTGGCTGGATTGATCTTCATGCAAAAGCGATCCTTCCAAGTGGAACAGCAGCGTGAACTTAAACGCATGCTGCGTCAGGATGAGGAAGCGATTCGCCAAGGCATTAACCGGAATTGGGCTCTTGTCGCAGAAGCACGCAAGCAGGATGAAGCGCTAGCCTATGAAATGCTCAGGGAGATCGGTTCACTCGTCTATAACGACCGGATTCGTCTGCAGCAGGTTGCGCTGCTGCAATCCTTCGTGCTGCGAAGTGATATGGACCTGCAGCTCAAACCGCTGCTGCTGCACAGCTTCGAGCGGCTGCTTGCTGAATATATCGGTGAAATCGCACGGCTGAAGCCCGAATTGGTCCGTGAAGATGCGATCCGGTATATCGCCACGTACGAAGTGAATATTTTGCAACTGCACAACGGGATTCAGATTCTGACGGCTGTAGCCGCCGCTGCTGTACGCAAGAGTAAATATATTGAGTTGTTCCCAAGTCTTATTACCCGCTACGCGCGCTTTATGCCCAAAGATCGGTTTATGCGGCTCTATCGAACTCTGGAGCTCTATCCTGGTAAGGCACGAGGTGGTCTGGCGGAGTCGGTTGGTCGGGTGTATAACGAGAAATATCGGGATTCGTACGCAGATATTCGTGTATAGAGCTGATGTATATGGACTCGAAATGTAAATTAGTGCAAACTCAATCCCTGTATATAGACGAACCAAAATTCGTTTACCCCTGCATGCATACTGGATTCACGCGTGACATTGTATAGTTTTTATCATATAAGCTTCTACGAAAAAACACC
>NZ_LGRP01000059.1:0-14421 GCF_001636635.1 Paenibacillus sp. O199 | reverse complement strand
CCAGTCGTTCCTGTTCCCGTTGCTCCTGTCACGCCAGTTACTCCTGTAAGACCCGTTGCACCTGTGTCCCCGGTTGTTCCAGTTCCGGTTGCGCCGGTCGCACCGGTTACCCCAGTAAGACCCGTTGCACCAGTGGCTCCTGTCGTTCCTGTTCCCGTTGCGCCGGTTGCACCAGTTACCCCATCAAGCCCCGTTACTCCGGTAGCCCCGGTTGTTCCCGTTCCGGTGGCACCTGTTAATCCTGTAGCACCAGTCGTTCCTGTTGTTCCAGTTCCGGTTGCTCCCGTCGCACCAGTTATACCCGTAGATCCCGTTGCACCAGTAGTTCCAGTAGTTCCCGTTCCTGTTACTCCTGTCACACCAGTTACGCCCGTAGATCCTGTTACCCCAGTTAAGCCCGTTACACCTGTGGTTCCGGTTGCACCGGTAGTCCCCATCTCTCCCATGGATCCTGTTGCTCCCGTTATTCCAGGATCGCCCGTGGCTCCTGTTATACCTGTGGTTCCAGTCGTTCCGGTAGCCCCAGTCACACCTGTATTACCTGTAACACCTGTCATTCCAGTGCTACCTGTGGTTCCAGTTACACCTGTTGTGCCCATTGCTCCAACGGCTCCAGTTGCTCCCGTCAAACCTGTGGTTCCTGTGGCTCCTGTTTCACCAGGATCGCCCGTTGCCCCAGTTATCCCTGTCGTGCCAGTCACTCCAGTGCTACCTGTAGTTCCCATTCCAGTTGCGCCGGTTACACCGGTTATGCCCATTGCTCCCACGGCTCCGGTTGCCCCAGTCACACCTGTATTACCTGTAACGCCGGTCACTCCAGGATCGCCCGTCGCTCCTGTTACCCCTGTCGAGCCTGTTGCGCCTGTCGCTCCTGGATCACCAGTAATTCCCGTGGCACCTGTTACACCTTTTATCCCTGTAGTTCCGGTTGATCCAGTCGCCCCCGTAATTCCTGTAACGCCCGGATCACCAGTTGTACCTGTAAGTCCTCGGACTCCGGTTGATCCCGTTATTCCTATCGAGCCAGTAGCTCCCGTATTCCCCATCCTACCTACTATTCCCATTGCTCCTGTGATTCCCGTAGCCCCGGTTACACCTGTCTTTCCTTGAAACCCTCTATATCCCCTCGGTCCACGTAACACAGGGCATCTGGATCTGACAGCTCTTTTCTTTTTAAGCGCAAGCTTCTTTTTGGATTTACATTTTACTTTTCTTTTAATAGAAACACGAGTGCCTGCTTTTTTTAATTTGCGTTTGGTTGTACTGATTGAGGACATTTTGCGCTCCTTTTTGGACGTATAGCTCACAAGAAAATCCCCCCTCCTTGTACACCGTATCTATTCTCCGCTTTTGCAATACTACACTCTATGTCTAGGACAGGTTTTGTGCACCGCCCATTAATGAAGTCATATCAGCATTCAGCATTTTGGTTTAGGTCGTAAGCATTAACCGATTCATAACACATTTTAATTATTGATTGATCAATTACAAATCGACATAACACATTTATTTCTTTTGCAGCTCACCTATCGTCTGTGTAATCCCTTCTTCAAAAGAAGTCATCTTCACCGGCCCAACTTTGGCCTCGTATTTCTTTTTACTCAACACCAGCGGTTCTTCTGTCAAATATAACATTTCAACAATTTCTTTCATTACCGGTACGGCCAATCCAAGCAGCGAAAGTCCTGTTTTGCCGAGGGCTATGACCGGTTTCGCTTTACCCGCCGCCTGTTGTGCAATACGTACGATTTCCTTGCCCGATATTATGCCAGCACCAGGGATATTCCAGTTCTGCCGATAGGCATCATCTCTGCTCGCCAACTCCACAACCATGACCGCTGCATCTGGCAAATAGATATATTCTCGTGGCATTTTCATAGTTCCGATAAAAAAAGTCATTTTCCCTTCCGCTATTGCTTCAAGCGTAGACCCCAAGTAAGAAGCCTGATTGGCAGTAGGACCATAATAATCAGGCAAGCGAACAATCATCACTTGCGCTTTGCGCCATTTGCTGCTAAATAACATCTGCTCAAAGGCAAGCCGAGTCTTTCCTTTTCGAGTATGCGGCTGCTTTGGATGTTCTTCAGTCACTTCTTTCATTTGTCTTCTGCCATACGGATAAATCCCGTCAATGACGACCACCTTTAGGCCCAATTGTTCTGCCGCCTCCATAACGGATTCACCCAGAGGAATCAGCTTGCTCTCCATTTCGTTATAAGGTACATTCGCGCAATGAAACATTACATCGGCTTCTAGTGAAGCAGCTATAATATCATCGAATCGGAATGCATCTCCAACAGCGATCTGTAGATGATCAGGCGAACCCAGTTTTACCGCAAGTTGCTCCAGTTTTTGACGTGAGCGACCAAAAATGATTGTAGAAATACCACTTTAATCAATTCCTCTGTAATCGCTGCGCCCGTTCCACCTGTTGCCCCAACCACGATTGCTCTTTTCATTACATCTCAACCTCTTTCTCTCAATTAGTTATTGATCAATTACTTACTTCAACACAATATAACGTATATTTAGTGATTGATCAATAACTAAAATACAAAAAGGGACTCTTCCCTTTCTATCTATCCATAAGCTCTGGCATATCCAGTGCGGTTGATATATTACATAACATGCCGATTGCCAAGAATATCAACGTTCTTTGCTTTGGATTGGCACTGCCTGCCGCTGTAAAAGCTTCCAATACCATATCTCGCACCTCTGCGAATCCTTTTTGCATTGCTTGACGGATGACTTCTTCCTGAACCGTCTGCGCCTGCATTTGCAGCAAAATTTCGTTCTTGTGAGATTTAAGAATCTCTTCATAGGCTTCTGTTAACTCGTTCTCCAACTGATCTGGAGTAGCTGTCTCCACCACCGCTCGGAATGAATCAATCACTCGCGTCCAGGATACCTCAAGTGCTGTTAACAGCAAAGCTTCTTTGCTTTTAAAAAAACGAAAGATATACGGTTGCGAAATATTTGCTCTTTCTGCTACCTGAGCTGTGGTCGCCCGAAAATAGCCAATTTCAGCAAACACCTCAATCGCTGCGGATATGATATCACTACGTCGATTAACCGATACCGCTGCATTTTTAGCCATGTTATCACACCTCCATTACATAGTAATTAATTGATCAATAGCTTGAAGTATATAGGAAAGTCTAATGCATTGCAAAGAGACTCATCCCTCCAATCTAAGCACAGCTTAGAAGCTCTCTATTGTTTAAACATTTCTGTGACGTCAATTTCATCCGTATGTATATCGCCTCATTACAGTTTATAATTATTCTCAACCACAATATAAATCGATATAAAGTTACTTGAATGGATAACCTACACCTACGGAACCAAGAAGAATATCGCTTTGGAATAGATGGATTTATCTTCACATGACTACCCTGTTGCAAAATCAAAACACCCATGATATATTAATTGAGCCATCAATTATTGATGCATCAAATATTGATACGTCAAAGATTAACTTAGCAGATATTACTGACTAAGCAATGGCACTGTATAATGGCAACTTTATGTATTTTGTTCACATAAGCCGTTGTTCATGGTCGAGATTCACCCGGGAGGTCTAGTCATGACACGTGTGTTTTCCAAGGAGGAGCAGATTATCAATCTGCTCAACGGGCTGGGTAACAAGATCAGCCCCAAGTTCGAACGCTGTACGGGCATCAGCTCATCACGCTTTGAGATTTTGCATGAGTTGGACCAGGTGGACGAGATTAATCAGTCCATGTTGCAAAAAATCATTAATATCGACAGTGCGGCGATCACTCGCCATCTGAAGCAGCTTGAAGCCGATTCGATGGTCACCAGACGTAAAAATCCGGAAGACAACCGCGTTACCTTTGTCCGCCTTACGGATGAAGGACGGAAGCAAATCGAAGGTTATAAAGTTGAGAAAACCAATTTTATCAATCAGATTCTACAGGATTTTAGTGAAGAAGAAGTTCATCTGCTTGCTGATTTCCTGGAACGAATGCAAAACAATTTCTAAACCCATATATAGAGGAGAGAACCATACATGAGTACATTCCAAAGCACTTTTCAAAAGACAAATGATTTTAATGAAATTACTTACGGCCGCCGGTCTGTAAAACTATACGATCCTGAAGTCAAAATCAGCCGTGAAGAAATGACAGAAATTCTGTCAGAAGCTTCTCGCGCTCCATCTTCCATCAATTTGCAGCCTTGGCGTTTTCTCGTTGTAGATACGGCTGAAGGCAAAGAAAAGCTTGCTCCTCTCGCGAAATTCAACCAAAATCAGGTTTTGACTTCCGCAGCAGTCGTTGGTGTATTTATTGATATGAACAATGTCGAGTACATGGACGAAATTTTTGGTAAAGCTGTCGAACTCGGTTATATGCCACAGGAAGTCAAGGAAATGCAGCTCAAAACTGTAATGCCTTATTATGAAAATATGCCCGCTTCCGCTCTTCGCGATGTCAATCTGATTGACGCGGGTCTGGCTTCCATGCAATTGATGCTCGCTGCACGTGCTCATGGGTATGATACCAACCCAATCGGTGGTTATGAGAAAGATCAAATTGCTGAAGCATTCGGTATGGATAAAGATCGTTACCAACCCGTTATGCTGATCTCGATCGGTAAATCGGCCAAAGAAGGTCACCCTTCCTACCGTCTGCCTGTTGAGACAATTACGACTTGGGCATAATATCAGTCAATGTTTTTACGTGCTCCAGCACCATTTACATTTCAAACAATAACAACATTCTAAATACACTAACGGAGGTTGAATATTATGATTATCATTCACGCTCACTTGCAAGTTAAACCAGACCAGGAACAAGCTTTTTTGGAAGCTACAAAAGTGCTGATCCCTGCAACACGTAATGAAGAAGGCAACATCAGCTATGATCTCGCCAAAAGTACTGAACGCGAACATCACTACACGATGATTGAGCTGTGGAAAGACGAAGCCGCTACAGCTTCCCATAATGCAAGCGCCCATTTCCAGACTTTCGTTCAACAAGCAGCAGCATTCATGGCCGCTCCAATGAACGTTGAAGTATTCGCTGGAGAAGCGGTTAAACACTAAAACATGAGCCTTACATTAATTAATTAAGCAGACCGACGAGATCGTCGGCTTGTGAAAAAGAAACCGCTCCTCGTCATGCTGACGGGTGAGCGGCTTTTTTGATATCAAAAGATAAACTTTATGATGACCATTTTAGTTTGTTGTATTTTATTTGGTATATAGATGCTTCATCAGCTCACGGTTTTTCTGCGTGAACAAGTCATTGTGCGAGGAAACCATTCCATGTGTATTGGCTTCGGGTGCCACGTACAGTTTGGCTTTGTTCACTGCATTGGCTGCGTCCTGGAACGCTCCTGCGATCAAATGAAGCTTCCCTTCATGATGCAAAATATCTCCCGCAGCAAAAATGCCCGGTACGGATGTTTCGCTGACTGGTGTGCCTGCGATCCAATGATCCTTCATATCAATCTTAATATGACTGTTCACAAGCAATTCCTTGTCCCTCTCATAACCGTAGTTAATGATGACCTCATCCACGGCCAGCTCCAATGAAGCTCCGTCCTCATTACGTTTCAGCACAACCGTCTCAATCTGTTGATGATCGACTGTAGCGACCAGCTTCTCAATCGTTGTATTGAGCAAGCATTCGACTGAACTGTTCTCAAGACGTGATATTTCAGCTTCATGGCCTTTCAGCGTATCTTTCCGATATGTTAAATAGACTTGTTTGGCAATAAGGGCAAGCTCGTTTGCCCAATCAATCGCCGCATTACCGCCACCCGAGATCAGAACCGTTTTGTCCTTGAAACGGGACAGCGATTTGACTGTATAATGTAAGTTCGTAACCTCGAAACGTTCTGCACCTTCAATTTCCAGTTTAATCGGCTTCAGAATTCCTCCACCAATAGCTAAAATCACAGTTTTGGAGTAATGTTTTTCCTCAGAAGCGGTGTGCAGTACGAAGTGTCCTTGCTCATCCTTGGATATGGACGTGACCTTTTCTCCAAGAACAACCTCTGGCTGGAAAGTTAGCCCCTGATTGACCATTTGTTCGATTAGTTGTGCGCCCGGAACGGCTTGTAAGCCCCCTATATCCCAGATCATTTTCTCAGGATACACATGTACCTTCCCGCCAAGATAGGGCTGGAATTCAATGATTTTGGTTTTCATTTCACGCAAACCGCTATAAAAAGCTGAAAATAATCCGGCAGGCCCACCACCAATAATCGTTACATCAAACACTTCATGATCTTTCATCTTAAATACCCCATTTCCGAATTGGTTTGTCCAACATTCTTCTTCCATTTATTCCTGCATGGTTAGAACGGCCGAGGACGCATCGAGAGAATAAATAGCTTTTATTGTATTCATCTCAGTCAACCTTCCAAACCTTTATAATAATGATTCTCATTATCATTTAATACTATAGCAAGGATCATTGAAAATGCGAATGCACAAATCACCAATTTGGGATGTACTATTGTCTAATGGAGGCTTAATTAAGATGCGTGTATTCCGAAGGAGAAACACCAAATTTACTTTTAAAAATTCGACTGAAATAGAGCGGATTGGTATAACCAACACTGATCGCAACATCGCGAATCAAATAACTACCTGATTTCAGCAGCTCCCCTGCCCTCTCCATGCGATAATGGATGACATAGTCAATTGGGCGGAATCCCGTGTATTTGTGAAAAAAGTAGGAGAAACGCTTTGAACTCATGCCATGTAACTCTGCTAGCTCATCCAGTGTCAGCAGATTCATGTAATGTCCATGTATATAAGAGATGGCTTGCTCAATCACCTTTTCACTCGGCGAAGTTCCATTTTCCCGTTGACTGCAGCCTGTAAAAACCTGAACCATGATGCTCAAAAATAATTCTTTGACTCGAAGTTTCCCAATTCCCCCTTGCGCGTGTAATTGTTCCTGCAGCATAACCAGTAATTCAACAACCCTTGGATTGGCCCCGGAGTCCAATTTGAAATGAGAGTCGCATTCCTGAATGCTGTCGCCCTTTTCCAATAGGTCAAAACTATAAAATACTAAATAATATTCATACTCTGAATGACCATTCACTTGTGAGTCCAACTGCATGCCTGGTGCTGCATGAAAAACGGACCCGGGCTGTAATTCGTATATCGTTCCATCTACTGACATACTGGCTTCTCCCCGTACCACAAAAAGAAATCCATGATTTAATGTTCTGAATTCACGCAATATACTTTTGGGCTGTAAAACCAATCGATTGATTCCATCTATTTTAAAAGAATTATCTGCAAATATTGAAGCTAATTGATCCACATCTGTCATGGTAATTCCACCTATCTTTTAGAATCGGTTTAAACTGTGCCTATTTTATCTTATCACACGAATCAAGTCATACTGGGTTGCTTAGTTCACCTTTCCCCCGTCAAAACTACAAACAAAGGCCATCCCTTGTCTTGACGACAAAAGATAGCCTCATTAGCTATGTGTTCAATTAATCTAAAGATTTTTAGATTATTTCTTCAATAATAAATAGACAAAATACGGCACACCGATTAGGGAGACCATAATTCCTGCTGCAATTCCATCAGGATCAACCAGGTTGCGTCCAACCGTATCTGCAATTAATAGAAGCCAGCCTCCAAGCAGAACGGCTACAGGAATAAATAACGAGTTACGTGGACCGACCAGCGCTTTGGCGATGTGTGGAGCCATCAAACCGATAAACGCGATTCCTCCCGTAACCGATACAGCAGATGCGGCAGCTGCAACAGCAATCACCATGAGTACCAAGCGTTCCCGCTCCAGCTTCAACCCCACTCCGATTGCCGTTTCTTCGTTCAATCCCATGAGATCAAGCCGTCTGGTTCTGAACAAAGTAAGCGGGATTAACACAATCAGCCAAGGCAGCAAAGCCCATATGAATGGCCAGTCTGCCCCCCATATGTTTCCGGAGATCCACTTGGCAATAAAGTCGACCTTCGATCGCTCCGCCGAAGATATGATGACAATCATGATGCCTGACAGCGCCATCGAGAATCCAACCCCGACCAACACCATTTTTATGGGATCAAGTCCCTTGGTCCGGCTATAGGAGAACAGATAGATGAGCGCGGCTGTCAGTAATGCACCAATAAAAGCAGCTAACGGTAACATATAAACGAACGTGCCCACTTCAATCGGGAAATACAGAAAGAAGATGGCAACGGCAACACCTGCACCTGAATTGATTCCAATGATGCCTGGATCGGCCAAGTCATTACGTGTAATGCTCTGCAAAATAGAGCCTGACAGCGCAAGCGCCATACCAGCTAGTAATGTAATAAAAATTCGAGGTAATCGGACCGAAAACAGAACAAAGTCTTCTTTAAATGTACCTTGGCCAAATAACACCGGAATTACCCTTTTGAAAGACAACGAGGAATACCCCCAGCTCATACCTACCACAGCCGTGATGAGGATCAGTAGCAAACACACGAGCAGAATCAGTCGTTGCTTGCGAATTCGCGCAGACATTGTCATGAGAACGCTTTGCCCCCTCTACGCACAACGAACAGGAAGAAAGGTAAACCAAGCATGGAAGCAATGGCGACCACAGGTGTTTCGTAAGGTGCATTTATCGTTCGACCCAGTGTTTCGGCAAGCAGCATAAACGATGCTCCGGCAAAAATGGATACGGGTATAATATACCGATAGTCCGTGCCCACCAATTTACGGACAATATGGGGGATCATTAAGCCAACAAAGGCCATGTTTCCGATCAATGCAACCGACGCTCCGGTAAGCACGATGACCAGCAGGAACAGAACAGTTTTGACGAGTACAAGCTTCTGCCCCAGTCCAGTCGCCACCTCATCGCTCAGGCTAAGGATGTTGATCTGGTTGGAAAGGAACGGAACTACAACTAAACCAATCAGTATGACAGGCGCAATGGCTTGAATCTGGCCCCATGTCGTTCCGATGAGTCCTCCCGAAGTCCACATGGATACATCCTTGGAAATTTTGAAAAAGATACTGATACCATCCGAGATGGCATACATAAAAGCGGATACAGCTGCCCCGGCAAGCACTACCCGAATAGGGGATAAGCTCCCCCTCCGCATCGAGCCGAGCACAATAACCAATGCTGCTCCAAGTGCAGCACCAACAAAACAAGCGACCATAATTCCAAAATATCCGAGTGATGGCATGAAAACAAAAGCTAGGGCGAGTGCCATATTGGCACCTGAAGTCAAACCGAGCAGTCCAGGATCAGCCAGCGGATTGCGAGTAATTCCCTGCATGATGCCTCCGGAGACGGCGAGAGCCGCTCCGATCAGCATGGCAGCGAGTTCCCGTGGGAGTCTGATCTCTCGCAGAATAAGAATATTATCGTTCTTCGTCGCAGAGGTCAGGGTCAGCCATAGATTGCGGAATGTCGTTTCTTCTGCGCCAAACATCATGGCGATGATGAAACACACGATAAGTACGAGTACACTACCCAGCAGCTTGGTTGCAAACCGAAAAGGAAGTCGTTTATTTTTCATCGCGTTCAAGTTTTACTTGCCAAGAAAATGTTCGATAAAGAATTCCAGCTGGTATTCCATGCTGAGTGGATCATTGAAGTAGAATGCCTTGGCATCGGCTTCAAATACTCGATTATTTTTCACCGCATCAATATTTTTGTATGTTTCGGTATTTTGGAACGAATTGTCCTCATCGGCATTTTTACTGAATATTACATAGTCTCCCATGTAGTCTTTCAATACTTCGTTCGATACAGCAAAGAATCCGTCTTTCTTAGTAGCTTCCTTGACCTTAACTGGCATACCTAAACCGAATTGATTATAGAGTATTTCCGTTCCACGTCCGAAATTTTCGCCATACACATAAAGTTGTTTATTGAACGTTTCAATAACGGATACAGTCGCATTGTCGCCAATTTTGGCTTTGATTTCTTCCCCTACTTTTTTGCTTCGAGCGTCAAAATCGTCAACCCAGGCCTGTGCTTCTTTTTCTTTGTTCACAAGCTTTCCGATCTCCAGTTGTTGCTTGAGGAAGTCCACCTTACCATATGTATAGGTGACTGTTGGAGCAATTTGCTTCAGCTTATCGATGTTCTTGATATCAGACAGGCCGATAATCAGATCTGGGTTCAATTCAATAATTTTCTCCAGACTTTCGTCGGTAACCGCCTCAGTATTCGCAAGTTTATCTTTGAAATTCGGGTTCTCCTTGGACATTTCATCCACACCAACCAGCGGCACATCCAGTGCCATCACGTTTCCTGTCAGGAATCGGGTCAGCACAACCACACGTTGCGGGTGGGAAGGAACTTCCACAGGACCTGTCTCCGATTGATATGTGAACGTACCCGAATCTGACTCGGATGAAGAACCTGTTGAATCCGTGTTCGAAGAAGTGGATTCGTTGGATGTAGTTGCATTCTCCGTTGTATCTTTGGCTGAGTTGCTTCCACAAGCGCTAAGCAATAAGACCAGAACTAATATAAATGGAACAAAAAGCTTTCTCATTAGATGACTCTCTCCCTTTTCTCTTTGAATATGAAAATCATTCTCATTACAATAGCTAATTATAGGCATGCAGGATGAACCTAACCATGCCTTTTTGTTTGAGAAAACCTTTGGATTATTGGATGCCAGTCCATAAGGATACAGCCCGTCCGAGCTGCAAACGAATGGAAACCGGGTTGTAGGGTATCCACTCTTCCTGCTCCAGATGATAGATCCGATTTCGCTTCACTGCCTCAAGCCCTTTCCAGTATTCCGAGTTAAATATACCTTCTGAATGAGCCTTGGACCCTTTTTCATCTGGAAAAACAATGACGAGCATACGAGTGCCCTCGTAATCCTGAAGTTCCGACAGTTGGATAGAGACCGAATGAAATTGGTCGCCAAACCTCTGTATTTCCTGGGCAATCTTGGCCGGAGGACGTAATCCGAGTGATTGATACATCACATATCCGACATTTCTGATTCCATATATTTGTAAAGTATCCGGTTTTATGACGAGAATGGTCAGCGTCTCATTCACAATCTGGCTCGTCTGAATGGCTTCCCGTGCCTGCTGTTCTTCCCTTTCAAAGTCTGCCAGCCATTGTTCTGCCTTCTCCCCCCTTTGAATGGCCTGTGCGATAAACCGCAGATGTTCTTTCCAACCAAGCTCCATCCAAGCAATTTCAACAATAGGAGCGATGGATCTCAGACGTTCAGAACTTAATCCGTTCATATGTAGATGCTGATTTGCTGCAATGATGAGCTCAATATTAGCATCTAGCAATGCGGACTTTATTTGTTCAGGTGAACTGTCAGAATGGATAAAACGTATCGTTTGAGGTGGGCTAACTCCCTCTGTGCTTACATATTCGCTGCTTTCCGAGATGACGACCGCTGGTTCCAATCCAAGTAACATTAGATGGCTTGCATAAGGTGCACACCACACAGCCACTCGTTGAGAAGGTCTGCGACGTGTGTAACCTGAAGGACTCTCTCCTGTCTGCTGCTTGAAGCGACGACTAAGATAGAATTCATCCTTATATCCGACCTTCAGCGCGATCTCACGAAGTGAAGCGGACCCGCCAATTAATAACTCTTTGGCACGGTGAACACGCAAGCGTGAGAGATACTCATTGGGTGAAAATCCAGTAAGCTGCTTAAATAGGATGGAGTAGTGAGAGCGACTGACTCCCGCAATTTCGGAAAGTCCTTCGGTTGTTATCTTCTCACTAACATGGTTTTCCATAAATGTGATGCTGCGGTCCATAGATGGTTGCTCACTCGCAATATATTTTGCTTCCATTCGTTCCAACAGACTCATCAGTACTTGATGAAACAGAATCTGGTTACGCATATGCCTGACTTCATTGCCAGGTAAACGATACATATAGAGCTCCTCAAGCTGAGCTGAAATTATTGGTTCATAGAACTCAATAAGGGTTCCTGCCGCAAGCACACTGGACCGCCCCATGGCTTCCACGGGCAGTGATCTCTTCTGTTCTTGTGTGCTGATGGAGAGGGTGTATATATGAAGTGGATGCATCTGATTCCCCTGTATAACGACATCACTCTGCGCCGGAATAAGGATTACCATGCCATCGGTGAGTTCGTAGTTGTGATCGTCGAGATGAAGTGAACCCTTACCACTTGAAACGGCCAACAGAACGGTTAGGTTCTCATGGATCCTATGTATCGGCATGGTTGACGTACTATACAATGATTGAATGCTATCTGCTGTATATATTGGAAAATAGGACTCTGCCCATTCCGAGTTGTTCATTTTCTTATCCTCCGTGACTGTTATGACTGTTAGCGGAAAACTAAAATAATCGTTCCGTTCTGGGGTCACTCAGTCCACTTACTGATGATGGGATGATGCCTGATAAACGGCTCTGCATGACTATTTTAACATTAAGGCTTCCTTCAGAATACTAGCATTCCGATTATAAATAGCTTATACGATTGTCGCCATAATTATGGGCACAAATTTCAACCGCATTCTGCAACGCAAGTTACTTTTACATAATGGTCTTAAATAAAAGATTCCATCCTATCCTTTTTTAACTCGAAGCTCAATCATGTTGCGGGGAGAGCCGATTCAGGCTGCGAACGCAAGAAGCCGGGAACACCTGATTTCAGGTGTTCCCGGCATGAGAGCCTGGTAAGATGGTAGCTATTTTGACGGAAAGCCCAAGCGACTCATCTGTTAAAATAAACTACACAGTCTTATTCTCTGTTTACATTCAAAAAAAGGTGTGCTACATTATTTTTACGGATATAGAAATAACTACAGTTAGAAAAAAGGTGAATTTACGATGGTAGAAGAAAATGCGAATGTGCGTCAAGCTATTAAAGTGTACAAAGCGCTCGGAGAACCCACGAGAATCAAAATTGCCTTACTCCTTACGGAGGAGACAACTTTGTGTTGCTCGGATATCGAGTCTAAGCTGGAATCGGTAGCCAGCTCAACGCTTTCCCATCACTTGAAGCAATTGACAGACTGTGGACTGTTGAACCTCCGTAAGGAAGGAACGTATATCTACTACAGCGTAAACCGCGAAATGGCACAGAAATATGCGCCTTATTTGCTGGAGTAAATTTTTTTAAACATTATTTCTATAGAACTAGAAATATAAAACATTGAAGTATAGAGAGGAGCTTTACCCGTATGTCGAACGCATTGAAAATTTATATATTGGCTATTATCAGCTTTCTAGTTGGGACATCCGAATATATTATTGCAGGGATTTTGGATAAGGTAGCTGTAGATGTAGGTGTCTCCGTATCGGTCGCAGGTCAGCTGATTACCGTTTTTTCGCTGGCCTATGCCTTCGGCACACCGATCGTCATAGCCGTCACTGCACGTATGGAGAGACGTAAACTTCTCCTTTATGCGCTTGGTGTATTTGCAGTAGGCAACCTGATTGCCATCGCGTTACCAGGCTTTACATTCTTGCTCGTATCACGTGTTGTTCTCGCGATTAGTACCGGCGTGTTTCTTGTTACCTCATTGACGGTTGCTGCCAAGCTCGCTGCACCTGGCAAACAAGGAAGTGCGATTGCAACACTTATAATGGGCTTCAGTGCCTCCTTAATTATCGGAGTTCCACTTGGAAGAGTCGCCGCTTCGGTTTATGATTGGAAGCTCATTTTCGGCGTTATCGGTCTACTAGGTTTGCTTGCCATGTTCTTAATCCTTATTGCTATTCCCCAATCCAATGGCGAGGCGCCTGTTCCGATTCGCAAACAGTTTGCACTGTTGAAGAAACCTGAAATTGCGATCGCGTTGGCTGTCGCCTTCATGTGGATTGGTGGATACTCTGTTGTTTACACCTATATTTCGCCCTACTTGCTGACCATAACCAAATTAAGCGAGCAAAGCGTAAGCATTGCACTCTTCTCTTTCGGTATCGCCAGCTTGTTTGGCTCTAAATTCGGCGGCTACAGCACCGATAGATGGGGAGCTCCCCGCACATTAGTCATTGGAATGCTGTTTAATACCATTGCTCTAGTTCTGCTCTCACTAGATGGACAATCGCCGTTGATCGTATTCCCGCTTCTGATGTTTTGGTCTTTTACAGTTTGGTCTTCCAGCCCTACCCAGCAATTTTATTTATTGTCACTTGCTCCAGAGGCATCCGGCATTATGCTTAGTATGAATACCTCCGTGTTGCATCTTGGCATGGCCGCTGGTGCTGGTCTTGGCGGTGTTGTCGTCGAGCAGGCATCACTTAGCTACATCAGTTGGATCGGCGCAACAAGCGTCATTCTGGCTGCTGTAACTGCTGCTACCTTCTTCCGTATTTCCTACTTGCGAAAACGCCGCGAAGAAGTAAAATGCAGCCTAGTCGAGACTTGTGCGTAATTCAAATCTTCCCAAAAAAGCCAGGCTGCTAATTTATGAACTGCACCCCATTTGTTAGACACGACTA
>NZ_LGRP01000091.1:0-1444 GCF_001636635.1 Paenibacillus sp. O199 | reverse complement strand
TGAACTGCACCCCATTTGTTAGACACGACTAACAATGGAGGTGCAGTTTTTTTGCCTAAATTCAGTTTAGATGAGAAATTGAAAGCCATTCATAGATATCAGAATGGTACTGAAGGAGTCAAAAGTATTGCAAAATCATTACGGATAAATCATGAAACTTTACGTATGTGGATTAGGCAATACGAATATCACGGCGTCAAAGCTTTTGAAAAGAGCTATACAGCTTACACTAAGACATTTAAACTAGACGTACTCACCTATATAAACGAGAATGGGACGTCTCCAAATGAAGCTGCGGTCATTTTCAATATACCCTCTCCTAGGATTATTAGAAAATGGCGTATTCAATTCAATGAGGATGGAATGGACGGCCTGAAATCAAAGAAAAAGGGGCGTCCACTCATGAAAAATACGAACAAAAATATGACGAAGAAGCTAGAACCTGGCGATGAATCAGTTGAAGCTCTACAAGCTGAATTAGAACGTTTGCGTATGGAAAACGACTATTTAAAAAAGTTGAATGCCTTAGTTCAAAACAAGGAAAAATCACCAAACAAGACAAAGCGCAAGTAGTCTATGAATTAAGGCTTGAATTCCCGGTGGTTGCATTGCTAGCGTTCGCTGAAGTCCCACGTAGCACCTTCTATTACTGGGTGAAACAGTTTGACAAGCCCGATCTAGACGCAGACCTGAAACTCCTTATTCAATCCATTTACGAGGAACATCAGGGGCGTTATGGCTATCGTCGTATCCGTGATGAACTAGTTAATCGTGAACACCGAGTTAACCATAAAAAAGTACAGCGTATCATGAAAGAATTAGGCCTGAAATCAGTAGTGCGTATGAAAAAATATCGTTCCTATAAAGGAACAGTGGGTAACATTGCACCAAACGTACTGGATCGTAACTTTCAAGCAGAAAAACCAAATGAGAAATGGGTTACCGATATTACGGAATTTAAGTTGTTTGGAGAAAAGCTTTATTTATCACCTGTTCTGGACTTATTTAACGGTGAAATTATCACGTACACAGTAGGATCTCGCCCTACTTATTCATTAGTCTCCGACATGCTAAATAAAGCTTTTAAACGCTTATCCAACGAGGATGAGCTCCTCCTGCATTCGGATCAAGGCTGGCACTACCAGATGAAGCAGTATCAACATGCTTTGAAGGAACGGGCGATTATCCAGAGCATGTCACGCAAAGGAAATTGTTACGATAACGCAGTAATGGAGAACTTCTTTGGCATTATGAAGTCAGAATTTCTCTATCTTAATGAGTTTGAAAGTCTAGATGACTTCAAGCAAGAACTAGCACAATACATCGATTACTACAATCACAAACGCATTAAGTCAAAATTAAAAGGCATGAGCCCGGTACAATACCGAATTCATGCCATACAGGTTGCATAAAAATATTTGTCTAACTTTAAGGGGTCACTTCA
>NZ_LGRP01000024.1:0-79345 GCF_001636635.1 Paenibacillus sp. O199 | reverse complement strand
TTTATCGTTATTACCGCCCGCGACGAGAATCGCGGCGGTCGCTCTTGGCCAGCCCGCGTCCTGCGGAGTCCGGTCGGCGTGAACCTTCACTGCTGCGCCCGGAGCTGCGCTTGTCGGCGCTACGGCCGCCCCAGCCGCTGCTGCGCTCATCGCCGCTGCGACCTGCACCACGCCCGCCTTGACCCGCTGCACCGCGACTGCTGTCGCTGCTGCTGCGCGCGGAACCACGGCCTGCGCTGCGCTCGTCGCCACTGCGGCCGCCACTACGACCACCGCTGCGTCCACCTTCGCCGCCACGGGAACCACCACGACCGCCACGTCCGCCTTCGCTGCGGCCGGTACGACCTGCGCCGCGACGGGCACTGCCTGTCCCAGCGGAGCGTCCGCCAGAACGTTCTTCATCACCCTGACTGTTGATAGAACGTCTATTTGCTCCAGTTGATGCTACCGGACCTTCACTTGTCCACTGGATACGGGACAGCTTCTGATTGGTGCCTTCCTCAATACGAGCAAGCTCCGGTCTGTCGTGCTGTGTTGCAAATGTCACGGCAAGACCCGTGCCGCCAGCACGACCCGTACGGCCGATCCGGTGGATATAGCTTTCCGCATCATGCGGCATATCGTAGTTGAATACATGCGTTACGCCTTCAACATCCAGTCCGCGTGCCGCAACATCCGTAGCAACGAGGATTTGCAATTTCGCGTCGCGGAATGCTTTCATTACGTTCTCACGCTTGGATTGAGACAAATCACCATGAAGTTCATCGCTCGCATAACCTGCTTCACGCAGATCTTCATTCAGCTTGGATGCACGGCGCTTGGTCCGGCAGAAAACAATTGCCAGGTACGGGCGATACGTATCAATCATGCCGCGAAGTGCCTCAAGTTTGCCACGATCCGTGCACTCCAGCACCTGCTGGCGAATCTGATTGATCGGAATCACGGACTTGGAGGATACCTTCACATCCTCCGGGTCTTTCATGTAGTTCTTCGCCAGGTTGCGAATGCCTTTCGGCATCGTTGCCGAGAACAGCATTGTCTGACGTTTGTGTGGCAGTTCACTAAGGATGGTCTCAACATCATCCAGGAAGCCCATGTGCAGCATTTGGTCGGCTTCATCCAGCACAAGTTTCTTAACATTATCCAGCTTCAACGTGCCACGACGCAGATGGTCCAGGAGACGTCCCGGCGTACCAATCACGATCTGTGTGCCGTTTTGCAGCTTGCGCAGCTGTTTGTCCACATCTTGTCCGCCGTATACCGCGAGAACATGCAGCTTATCGTCGTTTGCAGTCAGCTTCTTCGCTTCTTCCGTAATTTGCAGCGCCAGCTCCCGGGTAGGGGCAATAATCAGTGCTTGCGGCGAGCGGTCGGATACATTAATTTTCTGAATAATCGGCAGCAAAAAAGCCAGTGTTTTCCCTGTACCCGTCTGTGCCTCAGCAATAATATCACGCCCACCCAGCAGTACCGGAATCGAACGCTCCTGTACCGGAGTCGGCACGGCGATGCCCTGATGTTTCAGGATCTCGCACCATTCCGGGCGAATGCCCAGTTGTTCAAAGTTTGCCAATCGTTACACCTCTGTATATTCATTTAGATGAGTCCATTTCATAATTGCTTTCACTTGGCTTCAATCAAGACTAGTTTTCCGTATATCAATCATGATTATGAAATGAATTTTTTAAAAAGCAATCGGTCCGTTGCTCTTCTTCTCCATACCCTGTAGTTTACACGTTAGTCAAGCAAAACAAAAGGGGATCAGGCGTTACTTTCCTGCATTTGTCCACAAATGTCCCGGATCGTTGTGTTTAAAGCCTTAACGAATCATACAGACCTTATACCGCAGTCATGGAAACCTGTGAAATTGTGACGAACTTCAGCCACGCTATAGACCTCAACTAACTAAGCATTTTGCTGACATAAACAAAAAAGGGCCGTCCTTGTCATGATCCATCATGACTTGCAGGACAGCACCTATCATCTATCAATGATACTCATTTGGATTCAACTATAGCTATGAATTAGGAACTGTGCCCTTGCACCGTAGCAAATCCGCTCTTCTCAAGCAAACGAGAGCTTTCCTCGTTCAGTCCGCGCAGATGCACCGTTTTGCCCAGCTTCGCATATTTGAACTTCACTTTACCAATGGCAACAACCGCCGTATTATCCCAAATATGTGAGCCACCAAAATCAATCGTGATTTCCTGCGGATCAGCCTCAGCATTGAACTCATCGACGAAGCGGGAAGATGAACCGAAGAAGAACGGTCCGTGGACCCGATAGACCTTCTGTCCCTGCTCCTCATATGCCTGCACACGAATCTTGGTCTGTTTCCAACCAAAATGAAGCACACTAAGCACAACGCCGACCATCACACCGATAGACAGATCGTGGGTATACACCACAATGGCAACTGTGACTACCATAACGAAGGCTTCCGCACGAGGCACACGCGCAATGTTCTTGATGGAGCTCCAGTCAAACGTACCGATGCACACCATAAACATCACACCTACGAGTGCGCCCATTGGCACCTCTTTCACCACACCACTAAGCAATAACAACAATATGGCCAGAAAAGCCCCAGCCGTAAATGTCGATAAACGACCTCGACCACCAGACTTCACATTAATAACCGACTGTCCAATCATCGCGCAACCACCCATGCCACCGAAAAGGCCATTAACAAAGTTGGCAATACCCTGACCACGTACTTCGCGGTTTTTGCTGCTCTTGGTCTCGGTCATTTCATCCACAATCGTTGCAGTCAGCAAAGATTCCAGCAAACCTACCAGAGCCATCGTGAACGAATACGGCAGCAGAATCATTAGCGTATTGAGGGACCAGTCGATATTCGGCAGATGGAACATAGGCAGGGTACTGGTCAGATTCCCCATATCCCCTACAGTTTTGACGTCCAGATGTAATAGCGCCGTAATGATCGTCATAATCACAATGGCAATCAGTGGAGCCGGAACACTTTTGAAAAACCGTGGCAAAATATAAATGATCGCCAGCGTACCCGCTACCATCGCATACATGATCCAGTTCGCACCTGTGAAATGGGTCAGCTGAGCCATAAAGATCAGAATCGCCAGCGCGTTCACAAACCCGGTCAGTACCGAATGAGGCACAAATGTAATAAACCGACCAACCTTGAAAATTCCCAGAATAAACTGGATTATACCTGTCAGAATTGTAGCGGCAAACAGATATTCCACGCCATAATCCTTGACGAGTCCCACCATCAGTACCGCCATAGCGCCCGTTGCGGCCGAGATCATGCCCGGTCTTCCGCCCGCAATCGAGATCACGATGGCAATCGTAATTGAAGCATACAATCCCACCATCGGATCGACACCCGCAATGATCGAGAAGGCAATGGCTTCCGGAATAAGCGCCAGCGCTACCGTAATACCTGCTAGCACGTCCCCGCGAATGTTACCAAACCATTGTTGTTTTAAAGTATTCATATCGTCCTTTGCCGGTCCTCCTACGTATTTAAACTCAAATTTGACTTATCTCCTGAACGGCAATGGAATGGTTCGTCACTGAGCAACTACAACAAACAACACAAAACAGCGGAATACCCTCCCGCAAAAATGTGTCTATATAAGTTGAAAACATGTTGGATTGACCATGATCCGAATAAGTTATCCGATACCATGTCTGAACATGTCTCATCCGTTCCAGTGTGCACCTCTTATTTCCACTACAACATTCAGGTGTCTTGCTTTTGAGACATCGTGAGCCAATCACAATCTCTCTAGGTTTTCCCCTCTCAGAAAAACCGGGTCCGTTAATGTACTGACCTATTATTATAGTCCTAGAGTCTCTTCTACACGAACAGAGTATGTATCCGTAATTGGTATATTATCTTTTATTATCTCTTATTTATGTAAAATATCTCAGTTATGCTCTGTTTATCTTGTTTAAATATTCCCGTCCATGCCCAAACAAAAAAAGCCGCCAATGCTCCCCTGACAGGAAGCGTTAACGACTCTCTTGATTACGTCTACACTTAAAATCTCCCCGATTTAAATATCGAATAGAGCAAGAAGGCCACCATCAGAATGGCTACCAGAAAACCGATCTCAATGACCGGAATATCCCACAGCATGGTTGACTGGTGACTGATCGAAGAACCGATGATCAATCCAACCATAATGATACAAAATGCGAGCAGTACAATACTAAAAGACAGCCGATTACTGATCTGGTCCATTCTGCGCATGAGCGCATCCAGTTCGGGGACACTGATCTCCAACCTCAGCTTACCTTTGCTAATAATGGAAGACAATTGCCTTAACTGTCCTGGCAGACCCATGACACTTTCGGCCATATCCGCAGCACTGCGGAACAGACGGTTCTTGATCCTCCCAGGATTGAAGCGTTCCTTGATCAGCTTTCGACCAAATGGTTCTGCCATATCTACGATACTCAAGGAAGGATCGAGATGTTCGATGACACCTTCCATCGTGAGTAGCGATTTCCCTAGCAGCAGAATGTCGGCAGGCATCACAACCCGATGTCGCTGCGCCACGCCGAACAGATCATTCAATGCCTGACCCACGCTGATTTTGGAGAAGGGAATATCGTAGTATTTGCTGCGCAGCTTGTCCAGATCGTTATGAAGCCCTCTCAGATCCATATCATCCGGCATCATGCCCAGCTTCTCAATCGCCCGAATCATGCTGTCCGTATCTTTGCGCATCAATCCAATAATGAGCGAAGCCAGGTGCTGCTTCATCTCATCGCTCAGACTTCCTACCATGCCGAAGTCAATAAAGGCAAGCCTGCCATCCTTCAGAACCATCAGATTGCCCGGATGTGGATCCGCATGAAAGAATCCATGAATGAAAATCTGATTCAACAACGAATCCACCAGCCGCTGCGCAATGTTATTCAGATCATGCCCACGTTTAATCAACTCGTCACGGTCATTGAGCTTGATGCCTTCGATGTACTCCATGGTGAGCACACGAGAAGAAGTTTGATCCCAATAGATCAGTGGTATTTTCACTTTGCTATCCTGCTGATATTGCTGTGCAATCTTTTCCGTATTACGTCCCTCGACGGTATAATCCAGCTCGGCCATCAATGCCTGAGCGTACTCTTCTACCATTTGCGGAATCTGATATTGCTTCACCCAATCCCAGCGTTTCTCCGCCATCGCTGTCAATTCTCGTAAAATATCTAGATCGCGCTGAACGATACGCGATATGCCGGGCCGCTGAATCTTAATAGCTACGGCCTCACCGCTTCGGAGTTTACCCAGATGCACCTGTCCAATACTAGCCGCAGCCACAGGGGTATCCTCGAACCGGGAAAAGATCTCCTCCAGCGGTGTATCCAATTCCTGTTCCAAAATACCCCGTGCCGTCTCCGAGGAAAACGGTGGGACCTGATCCTGCAGCTTCACCAATTCCCGGATCACAGACTCGGGCAACAAGTCTGCCCTTGTGCTTGCCAGTTGCCCCAGCTTAACGAAAGCCGGCCCCAGCTCCTGCAGCACGAGTCGTATGCGTTCACTCAGCGTCTTGGTGGTGTGGGCTTCACGCGACATCCACCGCCGGGGTATGGCCAGCAGCTGGAACAAACCCAGCTCCTCGACCATATAACCGAAGCCATGACGCACCAGCGCCATGGCAATTTCCCGGTATCTGCCGACATGTTTGATTCGCACAGCCATCTACTCGATCTCGTTTCCTTTGAGAGGAGGAACTTCAAGTGGAGCTGGGGATACATCAGGTTGAAGCTGTGGTGTGTGACCCAGTTCCGCAAGCTTTTTCTCAAGGACGGCAACACGCTGTTCCAAACTGGTTACATCACTCTCGGATGGAACGCCCACTTCCTGAAGGACGCGCTTGACTTGTTCGTGAATCATTCTTTTGAACTGGCCCTGCTCTTCATCGCCCCGTTCCATCAGGCGTTCAACCAACGCTTTGGATTCACCAGGCGCCAGTTCCCCGCGCTTAACCAGATCATCCACGGTTTTCTCAATTTTCTCCTTACTTACAACAGTAAGACCGAGCCCTAACGAGATTGCCTTTTTGAACAAATCGCTCATTCTTGTCATCCTCCTCTTCGTTGATCTCTATAGTATACCCCTAATCAGCTGCTCACAAAAGAAACGGTACGGCTATACGTAGCGCGCAGCCCATTTTCCTGCCTGCAGAATTAACTGACGATAGGTTTCATGGGCAAAAGATGGTACATGATGTCCTGGCATCAAGTAAACAATGCGTCCAAGACCATATCTATGCGCCCAAGCTGCGGGCTTCGGCCCTTCTTCGGATTGATACTCCAGCAGAATTTTCGTTTCGGCAAATGAACCGAACTCGAACTGATAAGGCTCTTCCTCCATCGTAAATCCGGAAATGCCTTCCGTCACTGGATGGCTCTCTGCCGTTACTGTGAACTCTAGTGGGGCATAAGGTGGATGATGCAGGAATTTGGCACCGATCATCTGCTTCAGCTCATAACGATTTTGGAGCGAAATTCCGTTATGTATAATGACCAGTCCACCTCCATTACTAACATAGGACAATAAGCCTGCCGTCTGCTGTGGAGAGACTTTCCCCTTCCAATCATCCATGTAACAGATACACACATCAAATCCGGTTATATTTTCTTGCAGCAGCATGTTGCGATTCTCACTGCACTGCACAGTCATAGTATCGTGAAAAATCCGACTAATTTCCGCATCCACCCCTTGCAGCGGATGCCAGTCCGGATGAGTATAATCACCAAGTAATAACGCTTTTTTACGATGATCCATCAATAAAAACTCCTTTCAAATTACCTCTAACAGAATTACCAAGGAAGGGTATCGCCCTTGTAATCTACATACGCGGGCTGATCGCCCATGAACTCCTTATGGCGATCGATGAGTGCTGTGATATGCTGAGCCGATTGATCTGGCGTAAGGTCTGCATCGGTATTTAATTCCCCGCTCATATAACTCTGTACCCAGCCGGGATGTATCAGCATCACTTGTCCACCCTCATTCTTCAGACCATTATGCACAAGGCGGGCCTGCATGTTTAACGCAGATTTGGACATACAATAGGCAAACCATCCATCCCGGCTGCACTGCTCAATACTGCCTGCCTCCGAAGATATATCGACGATCAGCTTGTTTGTCCCTTGAAGAAGGAGGGGCAACAGGGCATGAGTCACACGCAATGTCCCCAAGGTATTTACGTTGAATACTTCTGCCATCTCCGCCATATTTAACGGTCCGCGGATATGATCCGTAATACTTCCTAGTATAGCCGCATTATTGATAAGCATATCCAAATGCTCTGTATCCAGCTTAAGTGTCTCCGTGAACAAAGCTACGGACAGATCATCCGCAATGTCCAGTTCGATGGCGCGTAAATGTTTTGGAAAGGCATCCGTCAGAAGACGAATTCCTTCTGACTCTTCCATGTCCAACCCTGCTGCATAAACGATATAACCTCTCTTCAGCATTTGTGCCGTCAGAGCTAACCCCAGTCCCCGGGCCGCCCCGGTTACACATACGGTTTTCATCATGCTGTCCCTCCCTCACAAGCTTAATCTGTCTTTAATTCATTCCACATTATTATCCAAAAACCTTTAATTATGAATGGGTACAACTAACTTCATGACCAAAGTCTCAGGTGAATTCCCTTGAATCAGATTCATTCAGCTAATAGGGAATGAACCGATCACAGAGACAAGCAACAAAAAAAGTTCTGATCCATATATCGGATCAGAACCGGGAACAACTTGGCATCTTAAATGCGTTTCATTCAACGCTTAATATGACTCCAGGCGGGATCACATATTATTGCAGCAGTTGAGCCTTGTCCGCAGATCGGGCAGCGTAATAACGACCCAGTTCAACGATTAGTGCCCCCATCTTCTCATCCTCTGGAACTACGAGCGCCTCAATACCTTCTTCACGCATTGCGTTTGCCGTAACCCTGCCCACCGAAGCAGGCACTACGCCTTGCCGGAAGGCTTCCTGCATGGATTCGAGCTTGCCCTTTGACGCCGCGTATTCAACCAAAAACCGCACTTGCGGCCCACTAGTAAACGCGACAGCATGCACCTCATGCAGCAAAATTTCATTCAACAACTGTTCCAGTTCGCCCTCTTCGGGCGGGACGTGACGATAAGGAAGCACCTGACGTACTTGCGCCCCTTGTTCCTCCAGCCAACCGACCAACTTGGGTGCGGTTTCCCCATGCAGTTGCAACATGACCTTCTGTCCCTTAAGTTCATGAGGCGCAAATTCACGAATCAGCCCGTCTGTGCTGCCATCATCATCCCGTACCAGCGGGGTCAGTTTACGTTTTCGGAGTGCATTGACTGTTTTGTACCCTCTTGCTGCAATCAAGGATTCCGATAATACGTCCAGCAATTGATCAGCAATCTCCATATCCTCAGCCATATCAAAAATAGCGTCCAATCCCATACCCGTGGTTAATACCGTCCAGTCTGGCGGGTCGGATATCCAGGATACCAGACCATCTCGAATATTACGATCGTCCAGAAAAACAGTTCCTTGTGCAGGTCGGACTAGTGGAATCCCGCCCATTTTCTCAACCAGCAAGGACATCTCTTTGGATTTTCGTGGTCCTGTCAGTGCTACACGTATACCTGCCAAATGTTGAGCCATCCATGTTCCCCCCGTTAATTCAGCCGAAAGTCATCAGTCTGACTACAGTATACAGGGTACTTCTATGGAGGGAAACCGAGTTTCCCCTCTTTTCGGCGGTTCATCTATAACGATTTTTGATGGGATATATCAGGAAGGCTGTAGTTCTCCACCCTGATGTCCATCACGTTTACTTTTGTCAGGCTCATCTCGTTCCTGTGATGCTTTCCCTTGTTTATCCTCTTTTGGTTGCTGCTTTTGCTTCTGGTCATCCGTTGCTCGGCGATTTTTCGCATCTTTTTTGCGAGGACGAAGGAACACAAAGAGTATGATGGGAAATAGTATCTCGAACACAATCCCAATCCATGTCCATTCCCTTGTAAAGCGAAAGAGCTGAACCGCGTTTTTGAAAAACCAGAAACTACACACGTAACCAACCAAAGCCACGGGTCCTGTCATCACTTTGCCCGAAACTTTTGGAATCATTCGTTTCATTCCCCAACAGACAAAGTACAGATCAAATGCAATTTTGGTAATCATCGTAGGTAGAGTTGCCGCTGCTAGTGCAAGATCAAACCGATCAAGGAAATCACTGATTTGCAGCTGCCTTGCAAGCTCATAGGAGGGATATACCAACCTGGATGCGATGGGTACCCCCACTGCCAGGATAGTTTCGACGATAATCAGAATCATTAACAGGGCTGCGATCGTAATCCCCCACATGACCGACTTGAATCGGAAATCACTGCCCTTAATTACAAAGGGAATTGCAATCATCTCTCCAAAAAAAGAAAATATGTACCAGCTTCCCTTGCCAACACCAGCAACATCAATGTCAAAATACGGCATGAGATTATCCATGTTTATTTGCTGAATGAGCATAAACGGCAAAATCAACGAATTCAGCATAAACAAAGTAACATACAGCTCTGACATCCCAATTAAGGACCCCAGCCCTCCCCTCACGATAAAAACAGCCATGACCAACAGGGTCAATAAAATCATGGAAATCGGGGTAGTCTCCAGCAAGGTAATGCTTACATAGTCACCGATTAGGCGGATATCACGGGCAAATATAAAGAGAAAAAACAGGATATACAACAGTCCTGTCACACGTCCCAAAAAGGGGAAACGCTCCACCAGAGATTCAAACAGATCCTGATCGGGGAACCGTCGCTGAACACGGCTTAACATCCATAGGGATGCCACCATGACAAGAAACACGGGGATATAGGATAAATAGGCGTGCTGTTCAGCATAAAAGATGGCTTGTGCATGGGGCTGAATCAACGTACCTGTAATACTGAGCAGCATGATGAGCAGCACCAACTGACGACTGGTCACTTTTTGATTCATGGAATACCTCCTTTCTGTCTTATCTTTCATGCTTATTCATTGAAAAAGCCTTATGGTAACGGTAGCCACCGCTGAATGAATTGGGTAAGCCATGTCGTGACGAAGACTGTTTTGCTCAAATTCGTTACATAGAACCAAATCCCGGCGCTGATGGCGATCAGTCCGTAGGATAACCAGCGATTAATAGCCGCTGCCTGCTTCAAATGTTTGAAGTCCATGATGATTACGGCAACGACTATACCCAAATAAGTGAACAGCAGCGGCTTAATCATGGACAATATCCTCCTCAGGTAATCCAAACGGTTTGTTGATAACTCCTACATTTTCAATAATGATATGTGGTTCAACCACAACTTTTACACTTGGATAAATATCATCCCAACGATCCTTAACCTTGTCCCATTCTTTGGGCAGATGTTGGTGAATCGAGCGACCCAAACCCAAAATATCGGCAGGATATTCTTTCTGAATCAGCCTTATCCCTTCCTTGATGTCATCCTGGATTTTCTGATGGAGTGCTTGATTCAGGTTCTTAATCTCTTGCTCTCTCAGGTCACCGTAGTTCGACTCGTTGTCCACCAAGACTCCCTTGGCATAAAGTTCAATCGTCACCGATATTTTTCCATTTTCAATATGAGGATGTAATGTAGAGTTGTTTTCGTTCAGCTTGATGAAAATATCACCTTTCCCACGAGGAGCCTTAACCATAATTTCTGGCTCGTTGGCTTCACCCATAGCCAGTATAAGTGCACCAGCAGGCGCTTTTTCAATCATGCCTATCAGTTTGTCCTTCTTAAAGATGGCGAGTCCATCCAACTTGATGTTCGTCTTGACGTCCTTCCAGTTGCTCGGCACATTGTCAACGGTCGAGGCGACAGGCAGGAATGGGTCTACCCCCTCGGAAAGAATCGCATCCGTGAATGTCTTGAGAGAACGTGGTCTGCGCATATTCAGAAAGCACAGTTCACGTACCATTTCCGAAGGAAATTTTTCAATCGGCGCATCGGTATTCAGCACCTTGTATGCAGAACCTTTGGTAACAATCGGTAGAGCAGAGAGTCGGTTAAGCGGGTAACGCGTAAGTAGGTCCAGCATGGGAGCAACGCCTTCACGTGCAAGCTCCTCTCCGATCAGCATGGTACGCCGATGTGCATAATAAAGCTCACGGGAAAGTGCCTTTTGGCCTTCAATAGATGTTCCGCGCAACGTTTTGGCTGTATTGGATAACATGAACCACGATTTATCGCCACTTGTGCCCCCACCACCACCCTCACTTCCAGTGGCACCGGATTGGCCGGGAAGGGCAATTTGCAGACTGGTTCTGTAATTATCCTCTTCCTTGTCGATGGCGAGACCAATCACAAAAGCGATATCATTAATTTCCTTCCGATCCCAGCACCCTGATATGAAAATGGTACATAGGAGCATGATGGCGACAACATGCCGTTTATGGACAAAAAACATGTGCTTACCACCCCTCCTCAGCTTCAGGTGAACCGTTGATTTTCTCATTCATCCGCTGCTGGTCACGATGAACCGTTGAAGGACGATTGATCATTTTCCACCATGGTGCACGAATAACAATATCCTTGGTATCCTTTTTGCTGTAGGGACTGAGGCCCGACAAATACGGTACACCGAAAGAAGTCATTTGCGTCAGATGAACCGAGATCAGCACCAGTCCGAACACAATGCCGTATAAACCAAGCGCTCCGGCAAGCAGCATAATGGGAAAACGCAGTAAACGAACCGTAATGGCAAAGTTAAAACGAGGGATCGTGAACGACGCAATCCCTGTCATGGATACGATAATAACCATGGGTGCAGAGACGATTCCCGCTTGAACCGCTGCCTGTCCAATCACGAGTGCCCCCAGAATGCTGACGGCCTGACCTACCGTTTTGGGTAACCTGACTCCCGCTTCTCGCAAAGCCTCGAATGATAGCTCCATAATGAGGGCTTCAACCAGTGCAGGGAACGGAATGGCCTCCCTTGCCCCGGCAATACTCAGAATCAACGTGGTCGGCAGCATATCCTGATGGAAGGTTGTAATGGCGATATAGAGTGCAGGCAGAAATAGCGCGATAGCTACAAACAAAAACCGAATCCACCGCACCAGATTGCTGATAAAGAACCGTTCGTAATAATCCTCACTCGCCTGAAGCATCTGCCACATGGTTACTGGGGCTATAAGGACAAACGGGCTACCATCCACAAAGATGGCAAATCGCCCTTCCAGCAAGTTACCTGCAACTGTATCTGGACGTTCGGTATAATGCATCTGCGGAAAAGGGGAATACGGATGATCCTCTATCAATTCCTCAATATACCCGGACTCAAGAATCCCATCGATCTTAATCTTGTTGAGGCGTTTTTTGACATCCTTAATCAGCTTGGGATCGGCAATATCATCGATGTAGGACAGGACTATATTGGTTTTGGTCTCGGTTCCAATCGTCATGCTTAACATCTTAAGCCCAGGTGTTTTCAGCTTGAAACGAAGCAGAGCTGTGTTTACGCGCAATGTTTCGGTGAAGCCTTCGCGTGGCCCGCGGATAACCGACTCGGTCTGGGGTTCCTCGACACCGCGCCGCATGCCGCCCTTGACGTTGAATAGCCAAGCCTCCTTGCTTCCGTTGATCAACAGAAGTGCAGAGGATTCAAGCACACCATCCGCTGCGTCTGCCCAGGTATCCACTTTCTTCACCTGCGTCAGGGCGATACGTGTATCATCCAGAGGAGCTGCAGGTTCATCGGTTCGTTGTTCGATCAGACCACGAATCAGAGGCCGAAGCATATGATCCTGAATATCCGTCGAATTCACGATGCCTTCGATGTACACCAGTAGTCCTTCCACTTCAGGTGAAATCTTGACATTGCGGAAGATCACATCCGAGCAATCCGAGAAAATGTCTTCCAGTGCCAACATATGGCTTTCATGTGAAAGGCCTATCGGTTGTTTCAGAATAGGGGGAGACGGCAGCCCTAAGGGGATGTGTTTCTTCTTTTCTGAATCCTTGGAACCATCTTTCCCTGATGTTTTGTCCGCCATATGCCGCCCCTCCGTTCCTGTTTTTTTATACAAGGTAGCTTGTGCCAGAGCGCGCAGAATTATGTGGTCTTTTTATAAAATATCCAATGGCATCTTCATTTCAGACAACAAAAAAGGCCTCTGTATGAATTACAGAGACCTTTGGGGTTTCATCAAAAGTTTGCATCAAATCTTCATTCACTTAATTGATACTCTTGTCCACTTCTTTAATCATTTCCTGAATGGATTCCAAACCACCGCCGGACAAGTACCAGTAATCTGGGTCAAGATAAACAATGTGTCCGTCTTTATAAGCATTCGTATTTTTGACCAAATCATTCTCGACCACCTGTTTGGCAGGCGTTGCCTCACCACTGCCTGCAACCACTGCACTCCGATCTACCACGAACAGATAATCCGGATTTTTCTCCATAACATATTCGAATGAAACGCTTTGTCCATGGGTCGACACTTCAATATTTGCATCTGCCGGAGTAAAACCGAACACATCATGAATGATACCAAATCGGGAACCTGCACCATAAGCACTCAATTTGCCTTCGTTCGTCAGAACAACCAGTGCATTCTTTCCAGCAGCCGTTACTTTATCATTTAAAGCTTTAACAGAGGTATCAATGGATGCCAGTGCCTCTTCTGCTTCTTTTTCTTTACCAAAGATCTCTCCAAGCGTCTTCACATTCGAAGTCAGGGAGTTCATATAATCTTCTGTGTCTACCGCCATATAAATGGTCGGTGCAATCTTGCTAAGCTCTTCATAGGAGTCTTGCAGTCGTCCTGAGATGATAATCAGGTCAGGCTTCAAAGCATTTACTTTCTCAAAATCAGCCTCTTTCAAACCGCCAACATTGGCGTACTTTGCATCGTTATACTTTTCCAGATAAGAAGGAACTCCCTCCTGAGGTACACCGGCAACCTCTACCCCAAGCTGATCCAATGTATCCAGCACACCATAGTCGAATACAACCACTTTCTCCGGATTCTTCTTCACTGTTGTTTCGCCAAGTTTATGTTTAATGACGATTTCATCATTGGACCGATCTGCTGCTGCATTCGCTTCTGATCCTGTGCCACTGCTGGCACCTGTATTTTCTGCTGTTTTACTTCCACCGCAAGCTGCCAGAACAACCGACAACACCACAAGCAACGTAAACAACCAACCCTTTTTCATAAATAGACACCTCTCGCTCTCTCTATATTGGTTTAACTTTTTCAAGCAAAATACACACAAATCTTACGCCCATCAATCCATTGCACAGGGATGTGCATGTCATAGACTTTCTGCAATACATCTGTATTAATGATGTCTTCCGTCTTACCTTCCTGCACGACACGCCCATCTTTGAGTGCAACGATATAGTCTGAATAACAGGAGGCAAAATTGATGTCATGAATGACAATAACAATCGTCTTGCCCAATTCATCCACCATTTTGCGAAGCACCTTCATAATCTGCACCGAATGTTTCATGTCCAAATTATTCAAGGGTTCATCAAGGAGAATATACTCGGTATTCTGCGCGATAACCATGGCAATGTAAGCCCGCTGTCGCTGTCCACCACTTAGCTCATCCAAATACTTTTTGCGGAATGGAGCCAGCTCCATATAATCGATGGCTTCCTGAATCCACTGCCGATCCTCTGCTGTAAGTCTTCCTTGTGAATAAGGAAAACGGCCAAAAGCAACCAAATCCTCCACAGTCAACCTGATATTTATGTGATTGGATTGTTTGAGAACTGATATTTTTTTGGACAGATCCTTGTTCTTCCAGCCTTCAATCTCTTGCCCTTCGATCAGGACTTGTCCTGTATCCTTGCTGATTAGCCTGGTGATCATGGATAACAGTGTGCTTTTGCCTGCACCATTGGGACCAATGAATGAAGTGATTTTCCCTTTGGCAATATTCAGTGATACGTCATCCACTACCCGGACGCCGCCGTATTGTTTGGTTACATTTCTGACTTCTACCACGACTTATTCTCCTTTAGCAGTAAATAGATGAAGTACACACCGCCTACAAAATTGATAATGACACTTACTGTAGTAGCAAAAGTAAATACTCGCTCTACAATGAGCTGTCCACCGACCAATGAAACCACGGCTATAATGACTGAACCCCAGATCAGCACTTTATGACGATGTGATCGGAATATCTGATGCGCCAGATTCACGACCAGCAGTCCCAGGAACATGATTGGGCCGACCAGCGCTGTGGAGATCGACACCAGAACCATCACAACCAGCAGCAACCTTTTCACGATGTATTGATAGTCCACGCCAAGATTAACCGCGTGATCTTTGCCGAGGGATAGTACGTCGAGATATTTGGTAAACCTCTGTGCATACAGCAGGATCAAAATAATGGCCACCATTGAGATGATCAGCAAATCCGTATTCACATTGTTAAAACTCGCAAACATCTTGCCCTGTAGCACAAGGAACTCATTGGGATCAATCAGCACCTCCATGAAGGAGGACATGCTCTGAAACAGCGTACCCAGAATAAGGCCAACGAGCAGCAGCAAATAGATATTGCGCCCCCGTTCTCTACGGAACATGAACTGATGCAGGAGTAGAGCAAACAGACTCATTAACAGAACAGATACCGCAAAGTTAAGATTTTTGTTCACAAAGCTGATATGCGTGCTCCCAAACACAAATACGGCAAAGGTCTGAAACAACATATACAGGGAGTCGAGCCCCATAATGCCAGGTGTAAGAATTCGGTTGTTGGTTATCGTTTGGAAAATGGCAGTGGAATACGCGATGCAGGCACCTGTGAGCACAATGGCAAGAATCTTTTTCCCTCTGCGAGGCAGAATATAATCCCAGTTGCCCCCGGATTGAATGACCAGAAATACACCAATTAACAACACTGCCGCTGCAATCAAAATGCCAAACTTCCAGGTATTCGCCGTATACTTCATTCTCATGATTCATAAGCCTTTCTTCGAAGCAATAAATACAGAAACAGCACGCTACCTACAACTCCCACAGTCAAACTGATGGAGAGCTGATAAGGATAAATAATCAATTGACCCAAAATATCGCAGACCAGAACAAAAATCGCACCGAGCACTGCCGTATGAGGCAATGTATCCCGCAAGTTGTCCCCCTTATACAACGTCACAATATTTGGTACTACAAGACCCAGAAACGGGATTGTACCTACCGTAATAATGACGACCGCTGAAACCATGGCAACCAGAATCAGTCCGAGATTAACCACTTTACGATAAGCCAGTCCAAGGTTGGTTGAGAAATCTTCACCCATGCCCGCAAGTGTAAAGCGATTAGCGAACAGATATACGATAATGAGCAGCGGAATACTGATATAGATCAGTTCATAACGTCCCTTCATAATCGTGGAGAAGTCACCTTGCAGCCAGGACGACATGTTCTGGATCAAATCGTTTTTGTAAGCAAAAAAGGTCGTGACTGAACTTACAATATTGCCAAACATCAAACCAAGGAGAGCAATGTATATCGTATCCTTGAATTTGACTTTCTCCAGTATCCGCATAAAAATTAGCGTTCCAGCCAGTGCGAAGGCAAAAGCGACCAACATTTTTTGCAGTGGAGAAGCACCGGGAAACCACATCAAAGTAACGAGGATACCTAACCGGGCTGAGTCCATTGTTCCGGCCGTTGTCGGAGAAACAAATCGGTTGCGTGTCAGCTGCTGCATGATCAGTCCAATGACACTCATACTGATACCTGCGACAAGGATGCTGACTAGACGGGGAAAACGACTGACTTGTAACACCTGAAGCTGGACCGGGGTCAAATGAAATATATCCATGGGCGAAATTGCTGAATTGCCAATAAACAGGTATACGATAGACAAAAAAGCCAGCACGATCAACATATAGCCTAACTTCATCTCTCTACTAATCCCCTCACCAATAGCCGTAAAACACTTGTAGATGCTCTACTTAGTTCGATTTGATATTGATACTCATTATCAATTAGAGTAATTATATCGATATTAATTTCGTCATGTCAACCTTCCTCTGCTTCTCTTTTTCTAAATTTCATGAAACAACCTGAAACACATATAATTCAAGTTTAATTGGATATAAGGAAAAAGACCTTCCAATTGGAAGGCCTTTTTAATGATTCAGTTAGTCGGCAAAATAATCTTCAGGAACATAGCGGATCTCAGATTCCGCATATATCGTCAATGTATGGCTTTCTCCATCATACTGCACCCGGTCTCCCTGAACGTAATACCAGTGCTTCACCAAGGGCTGATCTTTACGCTGTACAAATCGAAACACATTGAGCTCCTGTCTAAGCTCCATAATGCTATCTACCACCTGTTGTTCCAGACCCGTAACGGTAAAAACAAACCCAGTGCCTTCTCTTTGATAGCGATAGGACATCGAATCTGTTTTGCTGTTCACTAACCCTCGCCCTGTCACTGCATGCTTAACCATGAACCATTCCTGCTGCGTCATAAACGTAATTCCTCCTTTGATCTTGGAGTTTCAATCCATTTCGGTAATCTAGGGCAGATCGATCAACATATAGAAAGCGTCCTCGCTTGCATCCAGGTTCATGGATGTCGTCTGTTCCACACGAGCCGTATCCCCTTCATTTAGCTGATACTCTCCGTTCAAGCCAAGCTTTCCTTCAATGGCAAAAATGTACATGCGGCGATCTGCAGCCTGTTCATATGTTAAAGTCTGACCTGCAGCCAATCGGCCAAGATAGATGGTCATATCCTGTTGAATGGATGCGATACGCGCCCCACCTTCAGGGGATACCACGGGTACGAGTGCTCCCGCGAGTGCGTCTGGATCAAAAGAAGTTGTCTCATAAGACGGCTCAAGCCCTTTCGTATGTGGCATGAACCAAAGCTGTAATATACGCACTTCTTCAGAATCGGAGGCATTGTGTTCGGTATGGATCATACCACTGCCTGCTGACATGCGCTGAATTCCACCAAATGATGTAACAGCCACATTGCCCAGGTTATCTTCATGACGCAACTTCCCGTTCAGAACGATGGACACAATCTCCATATCACTATGCGGGTGTGCCCCGAAACCACGACCAGGGGCAATTACATCATCGTTAGCTACCCGCATGGGTCCAAACGCAGTATTCTCCGGGTCCTGGTATTCACCAAAGGAAAAGCTGTGATTGCCGCGCAGCCAGCCCCGGTCGAAGCTGGAACGGGAATCGGATGGAATGACGTTAATCATAAAGACATCCTCCTATATGTTCTCTTATTTTTTCTTAGTAGCATACTTATTCTCATTGTACCAAATCGATGGGCTTTTCGTCCAAAACAAAAAGCCTTCTCCCGGTTCGAATGGTTCACACGTATAATTACGCGTATCCGAACTAGCGAGAAAAGGCTTCTATACAGGATATACCTGCTTGAATGAAATTGTTAGTCCATCCCTACTCGATGGTGATATACCCGTTATGCACTCACATTCTGTCGAGCGTTCCCTTGTCTAGAGAAGAAATGATCCACCGCCAGGAAACGGCTGCCTGTGAAGAGTAGTGTCAATGAACCCGCCAGCAGCAGGTAATCAAACTCGGTACCACTCATGAACGGCTGCCCTACTTTGGCAGTAAGCAGAACCCCACCCATAACTACGATGAACAACGCAGCAAATACACGTGTTCCTAACCCCAGAATCATGGCTGCACCACCCACCAATTCAATGATCGCCACAACCGATGCCAGAAAACCAGGAATGCCGATACTTTCAAAGAAACCGACTGTACCGCTAATTCCACCTTCGAATTTGCTCCAACCATGTAATACAAAGATGAGACCAATCATGATCCTTGAGAAAAACAACCCAATCTCCACACTTCTATTCATATTCATCTTCCTCCTTGGAGTTTAAGTTCAACGTTAAATTTCAACCAATTGACCAAACAAACAAGACAGACAGCAGCAGGATCACTGTGGCAGAAATGAATACCGCATAGCGGGGAAGCGTCAGCGTAACATCCTGTTCCGGGTCTAATAGACGGGAAATACGTACATTCACCGAAGTATCGGCAAAAGACGATTGAATAGCTGTCTCTCTAATCCTCCAAGGTTCAGGGCAAGCTCGGATCAGTTTGAGCAGTGCACTACCAATGCCCGCGGCGTTCCCCGTACGTTCAATCGCTTCATTGTCAGCCAGAATTTCTCGAATGATATTGTAATGTTTTGAAGTATGCTTTAACACCGGAATATAAGGCATCATGACGGCAAATACCGAAAGCAATGTCGTCTTGAGTGGATCACGATGCCACAGATGATGCACCTCATGGTACACAACTGCTCTTTCTTCTTCAGCATCCAGCATCGTGAGCAGCCCTGTGGAAAGCACTATACAGGGTTTCCACAGACCAATCGTAAATGCAACCGGTGACGGCTTGTCCACCACAATGAATCGAGGTTGTTTCAGTTGACGGTACCGCGCCTCAAGTTTACGAGACATGGCCCCGTCTTCCAACGACCGAAGCTTCCGTACCGCTGCACTTGTCTTGATCATGCGATCGAACAGCAGCCAGCCTGTACCGGCAAACGTCAGGAGCACCAGTGCCATAAGAACATGCCCCATGGATAACCAACCCAGCCTGCTCATCCAGTGATTACATAGCCAGAGCAGATTAAACGGAATGTCCCAACCAAATATTTTGTACATCGCGTACATGAACATCTGCATGAACACGAATAACGGAATGCCAAACCCGACGGTAAACAACAGCTTCGAGCGGGCCTTCCACATGTCAATCGCTATCCTTTTTCCATTGCTTAATCTTCTGCTCCAGCCGCTCAATCAGCCCTGCATCTGCTTCATCCAGCGCATCCAGCATGTGATTCACAGCAAGTGCCCCGAATTCATCCACCAACTCATGTGACAATTCCTTGGATTGGTCGTTCATAAACTCCTCCCTGCTCTGTACCGGATGGTACAGTGACGTTCGGCCCTTCTGCGACTTGTGGAGCAGCTCCTTGTCCACGAGGCGATTCATCACCGTCATGACTGTATTGAAATTAACGTCTTTATCTTTTTCTAGTGCGGTTTGCACTTCGCGAATGCTGCTGCCTGGACGCGCCCATAGAATGTCCATAATCTTCGCCTCCAGCGGACCGAAAAACCGGTTCAGCCCACGCTCACCCACTTTAAAATTGTGTATTCTCATGTTCAGACACCCCTCACACTACTCATTGTAGTGCCAACAAACGAGAAGTCAACCTCTATGTCAGCTATTTATTGTAAATGATTTGTAAATATGTTTTCCATTTCAGAACATCATTTTGATGCACAAGTTCGGTTTACAGCTAAAAAAAGTCTAAAGACCGGGCAGGTCTGCTATTCTGCAGTCCTGCCCGGTCTAATTCATAAATCGATTATTCATTTCTGAAATAATGATGAAATCAGTGCTTTATTTAATTGCGATCCTGTGAGGGCATAAATGCGGAGATATCCACACCAAGTCCATGAGCCAAACGACCACCGAGCTGTCCATCTGCCTGGAAGAAATGGCATAAAGCACGAAGCTGGGTCTGTTCCGGTACTGCCTTCAGGTCATTGATCAGGTTATCGAGCAAATGTTGCTGCTCCACCGCCGTGAACGAACGGAACAATTCCCCTGACTGCGTATAGTTATCGGTTTTCTCTATTTTCTCACGCGTAACATGACCCTCTAACGGAACCTGGCTGTCACGGTATTCCGGTGCTTCTTCCGGGCTGTTGCCCGAGCTGTTCGGTTCATAATTTACCGGGGACGGGTCCTGACTCACATTCATCAATCCATCACGCTGATGATTGCGAACCGGAGCATAAGGGCAGTTCACCGGAATCTGCAAATAGTTCGGTCCGAGCCGGTGGCGCTGTGTATCCGGATAAGAGAACAGACGACCTTGCAGCAATTTATCTTCGGAAGGCTCAATTCCAGGCACCAAAGCGCTTGGTGAAAAGGCTGCTTGCTCCACTTCTGCGAAGAAGTTTTGTGGATTACGGTTCAATGTCATGGTTCCGATCGTCTGGAACGGTAGTACATCTTCCGGCCAAGTCTTGGTTGGGTCGAGCGGATCGAAGGCGAAATCATCCATCTGCTCCGGCTTCAGCAACTGTACCTGCAGCTTCCACTGCGGGTATTGACCGTTTTTGATATGATCGTGTAAATCTCGGGTGGCATGGTTGAAATCCTGTCCTTGTACCTCAGCTGCCTCTTGACGTGAGAAGCCTCGCACGCCTTGAGCCGATTCCCACTTGTATTTGACATAATGGACTTGCCCTTGAGCATTAATCCATTTGAAGGCGTGTACGCCGAATCCATCCATTTCACGGTAACTTGCTGGCGTACCCAGATCGGAGAACAACCAAGTCATCATATGAGTCGACTCCGGTGACAGTGTCATGAAGTCCCAGTAGCGTGCAGGGTCCTGGATATTCGTATCCGGCGCAGGCTTCAGGGAATGAACCATATCCGGGAACTTCATGGCATCACGGATGAAAAAGACGGGCAAATGGTTACCCACAATATCATAGTTCCCTTCACGCGTGTAGAACTTCACGGCAAAACCACGTGGATCACGCGCTGTCTCCGGTGAACCCGTACCGTGAATTACCGTGGAGAACCGCACCAGTACATCCGTCTCTGTGCCCGGGTCTTGTAAGAAATCGGCTGTCGTATAAGCCTTCATGCTCTTCTCCAGCGTAAACACGCCATGTGCGCCAGCACCTCTTGCATGAACGACCCGTTCCGGAATACGTTCACGGTCAAAGTGTGCGATCTTCTCAAGAAGATGATAATCCTCAAGTAATGTGGGACCTCTTCTTCCTGCGGTACGGGAGTTTTGGTTGTCACCTACGGGTGCGCCCTGATTGGTTGTCATGCGTTCTGTCATATCGTTATCCTCCTCATGTTGGTCTCATGCCTGCTGTATATACTCTATTAAAATCATATTCGCCATCGCTTTAAATATACATTTAGACTTGATCTAACTGTTAAATTGATTCTAACATGTCCCACTCGCCCCTTGCATGAGGTTCGTATGAGATTAAGATGAGTTTCTTGTTCGTTTCATGAATGAAATATGAACATCAACTTGGAGTAAGATGAGCATTGATCCATTCCGATTGCTTGATCTACTCTCTCTAGTGGATATACCCGCATACGAGTGACATGAACAGCGCAATGTGTCCACACAAAAAAAAAAGCGGACTAATCCGCCAGGCGGTAGCCCACTCCTCTTACCGTTACTATATATTGAGGCGAAGCCGCGTTATCGCCAAGTTTTTTGCGCAAGCTTTTGATATGAACATCCACCACATTGCTTCCACCCGTAAAATCAGTCTCCCAAATATCGCTGAGCATCTCCTCACGGGAAATCACTGCACCTTTGGCATCAATCAGCTTCAGCAGCAGATCATACTCTGTCTTGGTCAGGTGAATGCGGTCATTATTCCGGTGCACGCTCATCCGCTCACGATCCAGCCATAGATCCTTGAAACCAATGCGTTGGCCTTCCTGAGGTAGAAATCCGCGTTTCGGTGCTGCAGGACTATTGCCGATCATGCGTTGCACACGATACAACGCTTCCTGCGGACGGGCCGGCCAGACCAGTAATTCCTCCTGAAGCATCGGGCCACTGGCACTGCCAATCATCTTCTCCCCCACCAGATACAGACAGGGTGTTGCATGTTCCGCTTCACGATTCAATCGGCTGCTGATACCGGCAAAAGCATCAATGGTTCCAGCAACAGACAGGTCATAGATCAACAGATCAAATACAAGCCGTTCATGCAAATCAGGCTCCCAGCGGTGGAACACCAGCACATCGAAGCAGCTATCCGTAAGTGCCTTAACCAGCTCATGTACTTGCCCTGGCATAGGACTAATCAGAATGACCCGTCTCGTAACCGGGCAATTATCCACAAGGGGAGTTGGATCCGCAAGGGCAGGCTTGACCCGGAGCGGCAAACGACGACCGGACAGGTTGATTTTTACTTGACCCGTTTGTTTCTGCATTCCGCGCAGACACCTCCAAAGACCACATGAGCGTGATCAATCGCATACCCGGTTTCCTCCGCGACTTGCTTCATCCATTGCGGAGGAACTTCCGTCATAACTTCATCCACCTTGCCACATACTTCACACATAATATGTTGATGATCGTCCATGCGGGCATCATAACGACTGGCCGTCTCGCCTAACTTGAGCTCTCGAATCAATTCTTTATCCGTTAAATATCGGAGTGAATTATATACCGTACCATAAGCCAAATTATAACCTTGCTCCACCAGACGGTTCATCACTTCTGCTGCCGTTGGATGGTCTTCGGAATGACGGACTACATCGTAAACGGCTTGACGCTGTATCGTCAGATTTAGAGTTCTCACCAGCAATTCTCCTTTATTAACCCATTCAATAGTATATAAGATGACACAGCAATCTACTGATTGCTATGATTCCCTGAAACATCAAAATCAATTTTGATTTAGATTAAGTATAAATCTCATTGCACAATGAAGTCAATATCCGACTATTTTATTCATGAATACTTATAGCCAAGCCTCTTCTAAGCATCCGTCGCTCTCATTTGGGATAATATGGTTCGCTACTATACTGCTTTTCAGCTAAAATATAGTAATGTGCGCTAAAGGGGGGATGCTTGTTGCTAAGCACGTTTTTCGTCAATCTCTGTGTCATGATCACGTTCATGTATGTGTCCGGAATCATAGCCAAATTCTATCGTATCCGCGTGCCCTTTCCCTCGATGCGTGTTCAGATGATCGGTGGTCTGCTGTTCGGGATCTATGGAACGGTACTGATGAATTATTCCTTTCCTTTAAATGAAACTACCATTGTGGATTTGCGTCATTTGGCTATCGTCACAGCAGCCGTATATTTAGGAGGACTGGCTTCGGTCATCTCGGGACTTGTCATTTCCATCCTGCGTATTGTCATGTTTGGAATGTCATCCGCTGCCATCGATGCAGCATTCGTCATGACGATTATCGGACTATCCGGTGTATATTTTGCCTATGCTCCCTGGTCGAGATTAACCAAAATTATTACCATGAACCTGCTGGGTATGACGCTGATCTTTGTGATCCTGATGCTGAATACAACCAGCATGAACTCATTAATGAAAGTATATCCTTTACAGATGACCATTTCTTTTGTCGGTGGAATCTTTATTTATTTCATCGCAGAATTCATTAATAAATCGAATGAGATGTTGTTCCTGCTCGAACGAAAAGCAACCACCGACCATCTTACCAATCTCAGTAATCGCAGACAATTTGAGAAATCACTTGAGTTGGAACTGGAACGGGCTCGTGAGTACAAGCAAAAACTATCCCTGTTGGTCATCGACATCGATCGTTTCAAAAAAGTAAATGACACTTTCGGTCATACTTCAGGTGATGCGGTCCTGAAACAACTTGGACAATTGCTCATTGAGCATGCCCGCTCAGCGGATATCGTCTCTCGAAACGGAGGCGAGGAATTCGCTATTTTGCTGCTTGATTGTGGTCATCACCAAGCCATGGCCATTGCCGAGTCCATCAGACAATCGGTCGAGAAGTACCATTTTGCGCTGCCTGATGGCAATACGATCCGACTGACCATCTCCATAGGGGTCGCAGTTTTTCCGGATCACTGCGACGACCGGGATGATAACGATTTCTTTGAACAGGCAGACCGTGCATTATATGAAGCCAAGAATACGGGCAGGAACCGCGTATGTGCCATTCCGCTGCGTTCCAGGTCGCTCTCCGTCGGCCAAAGCCCATTCTAATCTCAAACCAAAAAAGGGATGTCCTCATAGCCTATCAGGCTAGCAGGACATCCCTTTCTTATCTCACCACTTTGCAGCATTCGAATCAACTCGCGTACGGGTAAAAAGCAACCTATGAGGTTGAGTTCGCCTTAAGCTAAGATTTGTTCGATTTCTTCAACGATGGCAGCATCCAGCTTCACACCGGAAGCGGCAGCGTTCTCTTTCACCTGCTCAGGGCGACTTGCCCCTACAAGCGCACTGGACACGTTATTTTGACGCAGAATCCACGCCAGAGCCAATTGACCAACCTTCAAGTCCAGCTTGTCCGCCACTTCAATCAACTGGCGAACCTTGCCAATCCGGTCAGCATTAATTTTCCCTTCATCCCATCCCAGCTTCGCTGCCCGGCTGTTCTCGGGAATATCGGACACCGAAGTGTATTTCCCGGTCAACAATCCTTGTGCAAGCGGGGAGTAGACGACTTGTCCAATACCTTTTCGCTCACCCAAAGGGATGATTTCACTTTCGATGTAACGGTCAAACATGTTGTATACCGGCTGGTTCACCACGATATGATCCAGCAACAGGCGGTCAGCGGTACCCAGCGCAGCTTCCATCTGTGCCGCGGTCCATTGACTAACACCTACGTAGAGCACCTTGCCCTGACGCACCAGATCGTCAAGTGCTCGCAGTGTCTCTTCAATCGGTGTTTCGGTATGATAGCGATGGCAATAATATATGTCTACATAATCAACACCTAGCCGTTGCAAGCTGGCTTCGCATTGTTCCTTAATATGTTTACGTGATAACCCTTGGTCATTTGGACCGTCACCCATTTTGCCAAAAACCTTGGTTGCAAGGACATAGGAATCGCGGGAATACGCTTTCAACGTCTGCCCCAGCAGTTCTTCTGCTGCACCCCGCTCGTACACATTGGCTGTATCGAAAAAGTTGATGCCTTCATCGAATGCGGCTTCAATTGATTTCACCGCGTTTTCACGTTCCACATATCCTCCGTATGTCAGCCAGCTACCCAGGCTAATCTCGCTTACTTTCAGTCCGCTTCCACCTAATCTACGGTATTCCATTGAATGCACATCCTCCTCTAAACTGATTAATGATGAAGTTCCCTTTCTATTGTATCGTATTCGGCTCGGATTAAAAGGGCTTTGGAGAAGAATTTGGGAAATAGATAGGGATGAATATGAAAAGCTCCGCTAAAGAGCGGAGCCACGACACGCGTCAAATATTACCCAGTCACCACATTTTAATGAATGGGCACTAGTTAATCTTAGTTAGCTGTTACGTTAAATTGTTCCCATGCTCCGCCCACAGCGTTACGATTGGCAGACAGCACGCCTCCGTTATTCAGATCCGCACTGACATATTTACCGTTCGCCAGGGATTTGAAGGCAACCAATCCCCCAGCCAGATCTTCACGGGTAAACTTCTCCCATGTGGATGGGTACGTGGCCGAGGCGATCAAGCGCCCGCCATTATTCAGATCTGCTTGCACATATTTGATGTTGCTCATCGACAGGAAGGATACCGTACCATCCGAATTCTGGATGATTTTGAACCGCTCCCAATGTCCGGCAGTATCCCGATTGGCTACCAGTGCATCTGCACCGCCATTCTCTGCGCTAACAAATGTGCCGTTGGCATTGGCTTTCAGGCTGGACCATGTCTCTGTAAAAGGAGCCGTTCCCGTATGTTTTTTGACCACATTCTGGAACGAAGTATTAGAGGCAAAGTTCGCCGTTGTGAACTTGCTCCATTTGGAAGCAATTGTTGCCGCGCTGTCCGTATTCAGGTTCGGTGCCGGGTTGTTGTTGTTATTGTAATAACCCCAAGTTCCGCCGCCTTTGACCTTATAACTCCAGTTCGTCCATGAAGCATTCAGTGCATTCAGACCAGACAGCCACTTCTCGGTCAGATCATCCTGACCAAACGAGAACTCGCCCGCTAACACCGGAACGTTCCAATTCTTCTGATAGGACGCCATATCCTTCAGCCAGCGATCCATCTCCGAATTGGTCAGATCCCAGTTGTTATAATCCGTGAATTGATAATGGTGCGTCTGATACATCACATTCGTCCAGCCATAAGTCGTTGGTGGTGAAGCTGCCCACCAGTCGAAGAATGCTGCGATGATGATCATGTGATCGGCATCCTTGGCACGGACGGCTTTGTACATCCGGTCATAGAAATCCATCTTTTGCTTGATTTGAGCTGCATTTTCACCCGTTCCCATGGTTACCAGAGGTTCATTGAGTAGGTCGTACGCAGCAACAGTTGGATTACCTTTGTAACGTGTCGCCATCCGTTCCCAGATCTGAATAGTCCAGTTCTGGTATGTAGAATTAGTCCACAGTTGGTTGGAATTCTCCTGACCGCAGGAATGCCATGGACAGGCGGCTCCCGGTGCACCGTGCAGATCGAGAATGACATACAGGTTCCGTTTGCCCGCTTCATCAATCAGCCAATCCAGTTTGCGGAACGTAACCGAATCAGGCTTCATGACACCGCTGGTGTTCATAAAATCCTCCCAATAGATCGGCACACGCACAACGTTCATGCCCCAGTTCTTGATGTTATCCAGATCACCAGCCTGAATCCAGTTGTCCTGATATCCATTGATCAGGCTCTGTGCACCCGATTCTCCAAAACGATTCGTCAACGTGCGACGCAGCGTGTATTCATCTACCGCCCCGGAGGGCGTCATCCATTCTTCCTGCAGCAGCCAGCCACCCAAGTTTGTACCACGCAGATTTACCACGTTGCCTGTACCCGAATTATTGCGAACAACCGTCCCGTTAGCCTTCAGGAAATCCCTTGATCCAAAAGCCGCACTGGCCTTCGGTGAACCTACGGCCGAAGCCAGCAGTCCCAGCAGCAGACAGCTGCACAATAGCATAATAGTGCTCTTCTTCAACATGTTGACGCCTCCCTTAAATGGTCATATCTTGAGGTATGACTGAACCAGGATGCAGCACTCACGACAGGTAACGGTAATGCTATATAAACAGCGGGTGTACGAGGGGGACAATCCATGGATGTCCGCTATTTATCACAACTGGAGTTAGTGAAATCGATTACATTTTATCGAATATTAAACCCTTTATTCCTCCACTATCCCAATTATTGTTTCAATCGGTTATAACTTGTAATCGTTTTCAATTGGAATTATAATGAATTTGAATTAATTGTCAATCACTTATTTGGAGTTGTGAAGAATATGGATGTCAAAATCATTGATGTAGCTGCCATTGCAGGTGTGTCCCCGGCAACCGTATCGCGGGTCATTAATCAGCACAGCAAAGTAAGCACCAAGACCAAAGATAAGGTGATGCGCGCCATCGAGCAATTGGGATATCACCCCAACGCAGCAGCCAAGAATCTTCGTTCACAGAGAACCATGACAATTGGCGTAATCGTTCCCGATATTAACAACTCCTATTATGCCGAAATTATTAAAGGCATTGAGAACATCGCCTATGCCCGCCATTACAAGGTCATTATATGTGATGCTCATAACCTGAAAGAGAGAGAAGTCGATTATCTTAATTTGCTGCTGGATCGAACCATTGACGGTGTCATCATTATCACGCCCATGCTGGCGGATGAGGAATTATTCCAGCTTGCGGATAAGGGGTATCGCATTGGCATCGTTGGCAAATATATCGAACATGATCAGATCCCGTGTATATATACGGACAACGTGAAATTCTCCCAGGAAGTTGTTCAGCATCTCGTTGAGGCCGGACATCGAAATATCGTTTTCTTAAACGGTTATCCTGAAGCAATTGACAGCTATGAACGGCTAGAAGGTTATTTGAAGGCCCTGCGCAATCATCAGATTCCGTTCCGTCCCGAACTGATCGAGAATGGGAACTTCAATGAGGAAGGTGGGTACGAGGCCATCAAAAGACTGTTTAACAAAGGCCTGTCCTTCTCCGCTGTATATGCGGCTAATGATGAGATGGCGCTAGGTGTATACAAAGCATGTATGGAATACGGGATACGCATCCCTGAGCAATTGGCTATCGTAGGTGTGGACAACAATCGAATCAGCAAATACATTCATCCTACGCTAAGTTCGGTGAATCAGCCCAAGTATACGATGGGGGCCATTCTTATGGAGAAGATGATTGACACGATGAATACAAATGATTTTCAGGACAAACGTGTATTTAAAGTCGACTCGGAGCTGCTTGTTCGAGCTTCCTCTTCCTTCAAAATAACAACATAAAGCGCACCCGTAACAGGTGCGCCAGTTTAATATATGTTCACATATTCTTAATGCACAATGATGCTTAACGCATTCAACAAATCAGCCTGCTTCACCGGCTTGGTCAGGACCGCATCGAAGACTTCCGCTTCATGTGGATCGATATGCATGCCATACGGGATCAGAACAATGACCGGTGAATCTGTAACCAAGCGCTTCAGCTTGTGTACAAAATCCACAGCACCGCCCTCCAACAGTCCCATATCCACAACGGCCACATCAGGCTTAAAGCCCTCCTGAATCCAGTCGTACGCTTCGGTGGTAACTGAGGTCATATGCACATCCATCTCCCATCTGCGCATCAGGGAAGAGGCCCCTTGCAGAATGTCAGGGTCCTTGGCAAGCAGCACCTTTTTGCCCTTCAGTCGATGCTGAATATTGGCAAGCTGAGGCAGTTCCCAATGTCTGCGGAGCGGCAGGCAGATCTCGAATTCTGTCTCCTTGTCTCCCATGCCATGCACCTGAATACGGCCGTTCATTAGGATGGCAAGATTCTGGCTGACCGCCAAACCGAGATTGGTTCCTACCAGCTTCTGTGTACTTATATTTCCATCCAAATTGTTAAATGATCTAAGCTTATTGTCCGAAGACAACATACGTCCGGTGTACTTCACATGGAGTTGAAGCGTACCTGCCTCCTCTGCATCTCCACCAGCTACGGTTGCCGTAACCAATACCGAACCTGTCCGTGTTGAATCTAGAGCATACTGAATGACATGGGCCAATAGTTGCCCGATCTTGATCTCATCCCCGACAAAAACCTGGGACACATTCAGATCAAGGTTCAATCCCAGCTCAATGTTCTTGCTCAGCGCCAGTCCCGCATAGAGATAAACGGTATTCTCAATCGTGGCTACCAGATCAAATGGATCATCGTGTACAACCGTTTTGCCTGCGTCATTGACGTTGAAACTCATCATATTATTCAGCAGGGAGAGCAGAATGTTACCGCTGGTTTCAATCATATTCACATATTCTGCCTGCTCGTCCGACATATCTGGTGTACGCATCAGATCCGTTAATCCCAGAATGCCGTTCAGCGGATTACGTATTTCGTGGCTCATCAGCGACAGCATCTGCGTCTTGGTCATTGCCTCAGACTCCGCACGTTCCTTCTCTGCCTGCAACTGCTCTTGTAGTTGCTCCGAATCACTCAGCTTCTGTTCCTGAACTTGCAGCGTATCTTCCAGATCCACAACATATCCGAGAAAAACGGCCATGGCTTGCAGTGTTTTCATATCCGTTTCACTGATCACATAATCAGGGTCATCCATCAGACAGATCGTGCCGAACGTTTCCCCGGATCTCCGCATAATGGGAATCCCCACAAAGAAACGATTGCCCAGTCCGCTTGTTACGTCCATTGATTTCGTAAGGGGATGTTCACATGTATCCGTGATGATCAGACTGCTGCCCTTATCTCTTAAGACCAAGCTGCAATATGACGCTTCAAATGGAAGTTCACTACCTTTGGCGATCAACTCTTCCTCGCGGTTAAAAGCTTCCATAATAACATTCGTCACGCCATCATTCGTGGCAACGAAAATGGTGTTCACCTTTAATATACCGCTTAATACATCTACAATATGGGATGCGGCTTCCTGTATATTTTCATAGAAGCCCCTTGTAATGCCTAACGTTCCCATGATTCACCCCTCTTGTTTTAGCTGCACTTCAAATCCGTATCCCACAGTATGATTCAATCGATTAACGAGGGATCAAATGTTCCAAAACAGCTGTCACAAACTATTCATATATGAAGTTTTCTATCCTTTTTTCAAGCATCGTCAACTGAACTTGCACGGTAAATAGAAATTATACGCTTACCCTCCAGCTTTGAAAACATTTATCATTCAGGGCTATAAATCATGACAGTCGATCAGCCTCTCCCATGTGATCATTATCACACCTAAATAACAATATATAGTTTATAAATGGATAAAGAAACTCTACATGTAGTGTTCAATGAATGGACATTATCCCTATACAATTTCAATTTCATTATTTAGGAGGAACTGATATGAACATGCTTGAGTATGCCTCTCCACCGGCATCTGATCTTCTATCTGACCTGGGAAGACGAATTATTGGTGCTGAAGATGCCGATACGCTGAGGGAGAATGCCAATCTGAACGGAGACTCGTTCAGCGGCAAGATGAGCAGGCTCGGTTCGGAGACCGCCAAGTGGCATGCTCTGCGTCATGTGTTGCCTAAGGAGCTCGCTCTAGCTGTGGAGAACGGCGATCTGTATGTACACGATCTGGATCAGTATGCCCTTGGAACGACCAACTGTATCTTTATTCCGTTTGACCGACTGCTGGCCTCCGGATTCAATACCGGCAACGGTTCAGTTCGTACACCACAGACAATCATGTCTGCCATGGCACTGGTGGCCATTATTTTTCAATCCCAGCAAAACAGCCAGTACGGCGGTGTATCCGCCAATAAAATCGACTGGGATCTCGCACCTTATGTGAAGCGTTCGTTCCGTAAGCATTATCGGAAGGGGCAACGGCTGTTTGGGGAGATTGCCCCAATTGAGGATGAGCAACTGCATCTGGATAGCGATGAAGCAAAGGAGAAGTGTCCTCGAGCCTTTGCCTTTGCCTGTGAAGAAACGGAACTGGAGACCGAACAGGCTGCCGAATCTCTGATCCATAATTTGAACACCATGAGCAGTCGTGCTGGGGGACAGATTCCGTTCACTTCGCTGAACTACGGGCTGTGCACTTCAGCCGAAGGTCGGCTCGTGTCCCGGTCGTTGCTGGAAGCGACCATTCGGGGACTGGGTAACGGAGAAACGCCCGTGTTCCCACAACATATTTTCCAGTGCAAGCAAGGAATTAATCAATCTGAGGGAGATCCGAATTACGACTTGTTCCGGCTTGCTGTGACCTGCTCCTCACGGCGCATGTATCCGAACTTTGTCAATGTGGATGCTTCCTTCAACCTGCCCTATTATCAACCGGAAGATCCCGATACGATCATTGCGACGATGGGATGCCGGACACGCACACTGGCTGATCGCTTCGGACGCAATCGTCAGAGCGGCAAAGGCAATCTGTCCTTTAACACCATCAATCTGGTCAAGCTCGGTATTCGATATGGGATCTGCCAGGGAGCAAGAGCCATCGCTGACCGGGCTGGCTTCTATACGGCGCTGGAATCGGTCATGCACAATGCTACGGATGGACTGCTGCACCGGTATCGAATTCAGATGAACCAGCCTGCCAAAGCATCGGACTTCATGATGCGGGAAGGAGTATGGGAAGGCGGTGAACAATTGGCTCCGAATGAACCAGTGGCTGACCTGTTGAAACATGGTACGTTATCCCTTGGTTTTATCGGACTTGCTGAATGTATGACCGCTCTATATGGCCGTCACCATGGACAAGACCTCCATGTACATCGAGAAGCCTTGAATATCATTCGTACGATGAGAGAATTCTGTGACCGGATGAGTGAGCAGCATAACCTGAATATCACCTTGTTCGCTACGCCCGCCGAGGGACTGTCCGGCAAATTCACCAAGATTGATCGTGAGCGATATGGCAGCATCGTGGGGGTCAACGACCGGGAATACTACACCAATTCATTTCACATTCCGGTCTATCATTCCCTTCCTGCCTATCGCAAGATTGAATTGGAAGCTCCCTTCCACTCACTATGTAATGCCGGAGCGATCTCTTATGTCGAACTTGACGGGAACGTAAGGGCCAATACCGCCGCTTTCCAACGAATCGTGCAATACGCGCTGGCCCAGGACATCGGGTATTTCTCCATTAATCATCCGATTGATCGCTGTCCGTCCTGTGGCTATGAGGGCGTTATTGGAGATGTATGTCCCGGATGTGAGGCTCATGAAAACCACGTGCATTTCCAGCGGCTGCGCCGGGTGACGGGATATCTGACCGGTGACTATAAAGTGCGCTTCAATGGGGCGAAGCAGGCCGAAGTGAGAGACCGGGTGAAGCATCGGTGAATCTGTATGGTTACATTCCGGAATCGGTGAATGAGGGGCCTGGCCTGCGTGCCGTGTTGTTCATCAGCGGATGCCGCCATGCCTGTCCGGGCTGCTTTAGCCCCGGCTCATGGAACTTCCGTGCAGGCGAACCATTTACGGAGGAGCGGCAGCAGCAGATTTTGCATGAGGTAACCTCTCATCCCTTGCTGGAAGGGGTAACGTTATGCGGAGGTGATCCTTTTTTCTCTGCGGCAGAATGCGCATCCTGGGTTCGTCAGCTTCGGGCTGCACGACCTGATCTGACTGTATGGGCATACACGGGGTTTGTGTATGAGGAATTGATTACAGACCCGTCACGGGCGGAGTTATCCCAGCTATGCGACGTCATTATCGATGGGCCTTATATCGCAGCTGAACGTGATGTGTCTCTTCCTTTTCGTGGCAGTCGTAATCAGCGCATCGTTAATGTGGGTGCAACAATGGCAGGCCGGACAATCGTTACCATGCAGTTAGATGCATGGTAACGATTTTTTTATTTGAGGGGGATCAAGCACAGCGTGGGCGATGATATGGTTCATTTTAAGGAGTCAAATCTGCCAATATATCTAGGATTCATAGAGCAATATTTTATTTCCGATCGGATTAATGATATATGTTGCAAGCCCTTAGGTTATCGTCTATGATTGGTAGCATAAGAGCAAGTATACGACGATTGCATCATGATACAATCTATCATCTATGCTTGGTCGCCAATTTCATAGCCAGAGATGTGTACGCACATTTCTGCACACGGAAACAGGTGCCTACCGCGCTACATGCGTGGTCAGGCTTAAAAGGGAAGCACGGTGTAAATCCGTCGCGGTCCCGCCACTGTATACGGGGAGTCTGTGCATATAATCCACTGGTGTAACCACCGGGAAGGAATGCATATGACCATGATCCGCAAGCCAGGAGACCTGCCTGTTTCGACAGCATCGCATGACCTACGGAAGATAGGAAGGTGTTAGAGCAACCGCTACAACTACTTATAGCAGGTGTTCTTTCCCATTCTATCTTTGTGCACAGTCGTCATTCATGATGCCTGTTTCTCGGGGTATGGAATCGGAAGGAATGCCTTTTTTTGATGCTTTCAAAAGAAACACACCACAATAGCTTCAACTTGATGAGTTACCTATTATAAATGAGGAGGAATTTTACATGTCGCAATCACAGCAACAACAGCCACAAGTACTGACAGGCAACCTTGGTTACCCCCGTATCGGTGCGGGACGCGAATGGAAAAAAGCACTGGAGTCCTTCTGGGCTGGCCGAATCGATGAATCTACGCTTCATCAGGAGCTAACCACGCTTCGGTTGCAGGATCTGAAGAAACAGCAGGCACAGCAGCTCGATCTGATTCCTGTAGGCGACTTCTCCTACTATGATCATATTCTTGACGTATCGGCGATGTTTGGCGTCGTTCCTGAGCGCTTTAACCATTCAGGCGGACCCGTATCCGTATCTACCTACTACGCCATGGCCCGGGGTAATGATCAGGCAACAGCCTGTGAGATGACCAAGTGGCTGAACACCAACTATCACTACATCGTTCCTGAGATTCATAATGATACTGCATTTGCATTGCTTGAAAATAAACCCCTTGCCGCCTATCGCGAAGCGAAGCAGGAGCTTGGGCTGGAAGGTAAACCGGTCGTAGTCGGTCCGTACTCGTATGTACGTTTCGCCAAAGGCTATGACGCGGAACGCTTTGCAGAGATTGTCACACGCCTCGTTCCCGTATACGCCCAGCTTCTGTCTGAGCTTCAAGCAGAAGGCGTACAGTGGGTACAGATCGACGAGCCTGCTCTGACGCTGGTTGTCTCTTCCGAAGATGAAGCCTTGCTACGACAGGTGTACGCTGCCTTGGCACAAGCTGCACCGGAATTAAAGGTACTGCTTCAAACGTACTTCGAATCGGTGGAAGCTTATCCGGTCGTGACAGCACTGCCTGTTGCCGGAATCGGCCTGGACCTGGTCCACGGCTATGAAGGCAACCTCGCCAGCCTGCGGGAGCATGGCTTCCCGCAGGATAAATGGTTGGGCGCCGGTGTCATCGACGGGCGCAACATCTGGCGTGCCGATCTCGCAGAGACGGCGAAGCTGCTGGAGCAGGTGGCTGAATTCGCAGCCGAAGGCAAGCTAATCATTCAGCCTTCCTGCAGCCTGTTGCATGTACCGGTTACTGCTGCTCAGGAGAGCGCGCTTGATCCGGTACTGCGCAATGCCCTGGCCTTTGCCGACGAGAAGCTGGAGGAAATAGCGACGCTCGGCACGTTGTTGTCCGGCGGTGCAAAGCAGGCGGACCAAGCAGCGGCTTTGGCTGAAGCCAGCCGCCGCGCCCAGGCAAGCACCGAAGCGGTGCGCCTGCTGAGCGAGTCCGAATCACGGACACGCCTGAGTGGTGCGCCTGCAGGGGTGCATGCTGATGAGCAGCTGCTTCGCAACGCGTCATTCCATGAGCGACGCGAATTGCAGCAGCAAAAATGGTCGCTCCCGCTGCTGCCAACAACAACCATTGGCAGCTTCCCGCAAACGGCAGACGTGCGCAAAGCACGTGCACTCTTCCGTAAAGGGGAATGGAATGCGGAGCAATATGATGCCTATGTACGTGAACAGATCCAAGAATGGATTACTATCCAGGAGGAAATTGGTCTGGATGTGCTGGTACACGGTGAGTTCGAACGTACCGATATGGTCGAGTTTTTCGGTGAGAAGCTGACCGGATTCGCCTTCACCAAAAATGGCTGGGTACAATCTTACGGCTCACGCTGCGTGAAGCCACCTGTAATCTACGGAGATGTACTGTTCAATGAACCGATGACGGTGAAAGAAACGGCCTATGCCCAGACACTGACCAGCAAACCGGTGAAAGGCATGCTCACAGGTCCGGTAACGATCCTGAACTGGTCCTTTGTCCGCTCGGATATTCCACGCAGTGAAGTATCCTACCAAATTGCTCGCGCCATTCGCGACGAGGTTGAAGCGCTCGAGCAAGCAGGCATTGAGATGATTCAGGTCGATGAGCCAGCTCTGCGTGAAGGACTTCCGCTCAAACGGAGCAAGTGGGATGAGTACCTGCAATGGGCCGTGGAATCCTTCCGTTTAGCTACTGCTACCGTAAAACCAACAACGCAGGTGCATACCCATATGTGCTACTGCGAGTTCGATGATATTATTGAAGCCATCAGCGACCTGGATGCAGATGTGATCTCGATCGAAACATCCCGTAGCCATGGGGAACTGGTAGGCAGCTTCGAGCAGAATACGTATGACAAAGGCATCGGACTCGGTGTATACGATATCCACAGTCCGCGTGTTCCAGGCAAGGACGAGATGTTGAATATGATTGAGCGTGCACTTCAAGTGCTGCCAGCAGATCTGTTCTGGGTAAACCCTGACTGCGGACTGAAAACACGTGGTAAAGCGGAAGTTGTAGATGCATTGAGCATCATGGTGGATGCTGCTCGTACAGCAAGAGAACGGGTAACCGCTGATTCTTCAATCTAAACAAAGCTTGAGAATGCAAATAAAAGCCTCCGAATTCCTTCGGAGGCTTTTTTCATTTACTATCATTCTATTTGTTTATCTGGCAATGTCTTTTTTATCCGACTTAACGAATCTCGAAATGGCTGACACGTACTCCTGCGTCATTTCAACGTGTCCTGCCAGTTACCGTCCGGTACACCCGGAACAACCATGCAGAAGCTAAAAGTATTTGAAACTGCAGCTAACTCTTCTAAAGGATCATATATTATCATTTCTCTCTATTTTATTCCTTATTGCATGACGATATATGATATAGGCAGTTATTAAATAACAATTTAAAACAATCGTTTATCAGATCAGAAAATTGAGGAGATGGACCTTTCCAATGGATATGATTCAATCACTAATCGCATGTATGCCCTTTTTTCGGGATACGATTCGCCAAGATGTAACCCTTTCCATTATTGACCGGGAGAAATTCCTGTATTTTTCCGCAGGAGAGTCGTTAAAACAACTAGAGTTCAAAGCAGGTGATCCACTGCTCGAGCCTAATCGTGATTTTGCCGATCTGAAAGGTGGTACGGACAAACAATTTGATCATTACCCGAAGGAGTTATTTGGAGTGCCGTTTGATGTCGCCTACCTTCCGATCAAAAATGAACAGGGCGAGGTCATCGCTATATTCAACCTGCTCTATAGTATGGATGATCAGGATCAGCTGCAGCAGCTCATGAATGCTACCGAAAACCTGACCAACCAGTTGATTGACAGCGTTCAGCACGTAGCTGCACATTCGGAGGAGCTGAGCGCCACCACCGAAGAAATTCGCAACAACTCCAAACAAGCTGTACAGAAATCAGGCAACGTGACTCAGGTCGCCAGCTTCATCCGTGAAATCTCGGAACAAACGAATCTGCTCGGCCTGAATGCCGCCATCGAAGCTGCTCGTGTCGGTGAAGCAGGTGCAGGATTTGGCGTCGTCGCCAAGGAAATCCGCAAGCTGTCCGTAGATACAAAGGAAGCGACCACGCGTATTGAAGAGTCCCTCCTCTCCGTCCGCCAATCCATTCAGGGGATGGAGAATGAACTTGGGGAGATTACCGCGAGTTCTCAGGAGCAAGCGGAACTGGTTAACAATTTTATGAGCACGATTGAGCAGTTGAATGCAACGAACCAACAATTGAAACAATTTGTGCACAAACTGATTACATTTGACGGAAAGTAAAAAGGAAAAAGAAACTCCTAACCCACTCAACCAAATGCACAAACAAAATCCTCCGAATCTCTTCGGAGGATTTTTCATTTACTATCATTCCATTTTGGTCATGGTCATCTTGCTAATGTTATTCTATCCGACTTAATGAATCTCGAAATGGCTGACACGTACTCCTGCGGACAACATGAGGTATACATCCTGTTGACCTGATACACCTTTCAGGTCTGCCTTAACCGTGGACCACTGCTGTGCCTTACCCTGTGCCAGCTCCACGCGTCCTGCCAGTGTACCGTCAGGTGCGCCCAGTCGAATTTCCAATACCGCATCTGCCTGCTCTGATGATACACGAGCTTCAAGCGCTGCTGCATTGCTTCCCAGATCTGCATCCTTGAAGGCAATCCAGCCTTGTTCACCAATCACACGGACAGAGGCTCCGCCTTCTTTGCTCTCATCCAGATCCACACCGAAGTATGCATCGTAATTTTCGGCGCGAGTAGCCACACCCAAATTACGTGAAGGAATAGTCTCCCCTTGTACCGTCAGGTCAGCAACAAGCTGAACATCAGCAGAAGATTTGCCCACCATAATGGAGTAGGTACCGCTTTCGACCACATAGCGATCACGGGTTACATCCCAGATCGCCAGTTCCTGAACTGGCAGTGTGAAGCTGACTTTCACTGTAGCCCCAGCTTCAATATGAAGACGACGGAAACCTTTTAACGTTTTGAGTGGACGTTTAACACGGGACTGCCCGGCACGCACATACAACTGCACAACCTCATCACTGGCGATCGTTCCTGTATTCGTCACATCCACATGCACAGTAATGGTCTCTTCGACTCCAGCTTGGGCCGGGTTCAGCTCCAAATTACTGTATTTAAACGATGCATACGTTAATCCATGTCCGAATGGATATAGTACATCACCTTCAAAATACTGATACGTACGTCCGGATTGAATGATATCGTAGTCTCTGATATCGGTCAGCTGATCTGCCGATTGCACCCACGTCATATTCAGGCGGCCTGCTGGTGCATAATCGCCATACAATACGTCAGCCACAGCGTTCCCCAACTCTTGTCCTGCATGGGATGTATACAATACAGCCGGAATGTTCTCCTGCACCCAGTTGGACGTGAACGGGTAACTTCCCACGATAACTACAACGGTATTTGGATTCGCTGCATAAACGGCTTCAACCAGACGCTGCTGGGATTCAGCCAGGTCCAGACTTGGGCGGTCGATCTCTTCTTTACCATTCACAAGTGGATTGTTGCCGACAAATACAATCGCTGTCTCCGCTTCCTTCGCGGCCGCTACCGCTTCCTCCAACCCATTCACCACAATATCCTTTTTGAACGTTTCCGTAGCACCGAAAGATTTCAACTCTTCGGATACCGCAAACGCATCGTTTCCATTATTGGGTGCCGTTACTGTTTTACCGTTCCAAGTCGTCAGCCCCACGCTTCCGTCCTGTTGTGGCAACAGATGGAATACTTCCTTCACAAACCAGCCATATACTTCATCCGCCGATGCCGTAACCGTTTCTTCATCCGTCGTCAGGTATTTCCCATTACTGTCTGCCTTCAACGTGTAACTGCCAAAGCCCCAGTCACTCACTTTAAATGTCTCAGCATTCCCTGAAGCAATGATGGATGATTTCTCATCCTCAGCCAATCCGACAGCCTTACCGCTTGCCACTGAAGTCAATGTAATGCGGTCATTGCCATCCTTGAATGCAACCTTGTCGCCGCCTACTTTGCCACTGATCGCTTCAAGCGGGGATACGCTATATGGCATGGTGCCTGCATACCAGTCACGATAGACTGTTCCGCCCAGTTGGCCAATCACGGCCACTTTGCCGGATTTTGTTTTATCCAGTGGAAGCGTGCCTTGATCATTTTTAAGCAATACAACTTGTTCTCTCGCTGCTCTCAGTGAAAGGGCCTTCGCCTTCTCCGTCATCATCGCTTCTTCACCAATCGAAGCATATGGATTGCCCTCAGCCGGATCAAATTCACCTAGACGGAAACGCACACGGAACGTATTGAACAACGCCAGATCGATGTCTTCCATTGTGAGTGTACCTTGCTCCAGCCCTTCACGCAGCGCCTGCTTCGACAGATCCGCATCATCGGTAATACTGTCAATTCCGGCTTTGACGGACTCCACTGTTCCTGGTGTGTGAGAATCATAGTATTTATGATCGTTCTTGATCCCCATGACATCCCCTGCATCACTCACGATGAAGCCATCCATGCCCCATTCGCCCTTCACAATCTCGTTTACAAACGGATGCAGCAATGCCGGTGTACCATTAATAGAGTTGTACGCGGTCATCATTGATTGTGCGCCGCCCTCTTTGAACGGTTTCTCGAACGCTTTCAGATAATATTCACGCATGTTGCGCGGATCAATACTTGATGAACCACTGCCACGATCCACTTCATTATTGTTTGCAAGGAAATGCTTCAACGTAGCAACCGCCTTGTAATACTTCGGATGGTCGCCCTGGATTCCCTTAACCAGCGCCGTTGTCAGTTCAGCAGTCAGTTCCGGGTCTTCACCATAAGCTTCTTCGTTCCGCCCCCAACGTGGATCACGCTCCATATCAACCGTAGGTGCCCACAGAGTCAGACCGTTTACTGCTGGATTGCGTTTATAAAATACACGTGCCTCGTCTCCGATCACGGAGCCGATCTCTTTCATCAGGTCCGCATCCCAGGTACACGCCAGCCCTACTGGCTGCGGGAAGGAAGTCGCTTCGCCAAGCCAGGCCAGACCATGGGCTGCTTCTGTACCGTGTTTATATGCTGCGATACCCAGTCGTTCAACTGCGGGTTGGTATTGCAGCATCGATTCGATTTTCTCATCTTCCGACAGACGGGACACGAGGTCCTTTACACGTGTATCCAGTTCGATCGTTGTATCCTGAAACGGATATTTCGTTTGGTTGGTCATAATATGGAATCTCCTTTGGGAATTCATTGATTTATTTAGAATGATAGCGGATACATAATTGATAAATTAATACGATGTATTCTTGACATATCCGAGCTCACGATTCGAAGATTTAACCTTTTAGAACAAGCACTTTACGAGCCGTCGTTAACTCTTCATTTCATTCACTAAAACGGTTTCGGTAAATCTATCATATAGCATGTTTAGCAAAAAAAACAGGGGGGCTTCACAGGAAAATGTGAACTTTCCTCAGGAAAGTATGCGGACAATCGTTTTATTCTGGCACAGTATGGTAATCATGGATAGGAGTATAGATATGACGTACTTATTGAGCTAAGCATAGTCCTTAATGAAGAAGAATATTGAAGGAGGAAAATCAAGTGAGTGAGCATCAACAGCCCCCGACAGGTTTGCCTTCCATACCGGAATCCCTGTGGAGAGCGACAAACACATTCAATGAATATCCGAAACTGACAGAAGATACAACAGCCGATGTAGCCATTATTGGTGCAGGAATTGCAGGTATCACAACAGCTTATTTGCTGGCCCAGACGGGAATGAGCGTGGTCGTGCTTGAAGCTGGAAAAGTACTGGATGGCACAACAGGCCATACAACGGCCAAGGTATCGGCACAGCATGGCGTGATATTTGATGAATTGCTTCATCATTTTGGAGAAGAACAGGCCCGCATGTATTATGAAGGCAATGCAACAGCCGCCAAGTGGATGCGCGATCTGGTAAAAGAGAAACAGATTGATTGCCAGTGGGCAGAGGAAGAAGCCTATGTCTACATTCAATCCGAGGAGAATCTCAAGAAGCTGGAGATTGAGCTGACTGCCTATGGCAAGCTGAATATTCCTGGTCAATGGGTTGATCCCCTTCCCATCCCTGTTCCGGCCAGAGCAGGTATTAAGATGCCGGGACAAGCTCGCTTTGACCCGCTTAGTTATTTACATTATCTGCTGGAATCCGCAGTCAAGCAAGGTGTCCGCATCTACGAACATACAACGGTAACCGATGTGGAGGAAGATGCCTCGCTACATGTGCGGACATATGAGAATGGTCCATCCGTAACGGCCGAACATGTCGTTGTTGCCTCCCATTTCCCGGTCTATGACCCCGGATTTTATTTTTCACGGCTGCACGCCGAGCGTTCCTATGCTGTTGTTGTTGAACCTCAGAAACCTTTCACAGGTGGCATGTATATCTCTGACGATAAACCCTATCGATCCCTGCGTACTGTCATTCATAAAGGGAAGGAACACATCCTCTTTGGAGGAGAAAATCACAAAACCGGACAGGGCATATGCACTGTCGGTCATTATGAAAATTTGGAGCGTTATGCAGCCGATACATTTGGCATTCGCAACATCCCTTTCCGCTGGTCAGCTCAAGATCTGATCTCCATCGATAAGGTCCCTTACATTGGGCCAATTACTGGACGACATGAACGTGTCTATGTGGCTACCGGCTTTGCCAAATGGGGCATGACCACAGGAACGATGGCTGGACATATCCTTACAGACCGGATTACTGGACGAGATAACTCTTACGCAGCAGTATTCGATCCTGCAAGATTCAAGGTAGACCCTGGTGTGAAAAACTTCCTTGTAGAGAATGTCAATGTAGCCGCGGAACTGATCTCTGGCAAAGTCGGCATTATTCACAAAAACACGGGAGAACTCGGCAACGATGAAGGGGCTGTTGTTCGCCATGACGGCAAACGTGCTGGCGCCTACAAGGACCCGACTGGCAAACTCTTTCTTGTGGATACCACCTGCACCCATTTGGGTTGTGAAGTCGAATGGAATGCCGGGGAACGTTCATGGGATTGCCCATGCCACGGATCACGCTACGATTACGCGGGCAAAGTCATTGAAGGACCTGCCGTTAAAGACCTTAAGATGCTGGAAGCACAAGAATAAACCAAGCTGATACCCCCATCAGCGTATATCTTCATCCCATAGACCCGGATCGGAATCCGCCTTCAGACGGAAGTAACCGATTCGGGTTTTGCGTATGCTGATCTATAGATAAAATAGCGAGAAAACGAAGTTAATCCAACTTAGCGGGAAATCGTGATACGGAACTATTTTAAAATCACTACCTTGCATTAAACAGTACCGGATGCTATGATGAATTTACGACTACTGAACAATACACACTAGTGATTGGATAGAGCAACAAGGAGGAACCCAAGTGAATGTTAATATTCAATTCAAAAAAGGGGTGCTGGAACTATGCGTCCTCGTGTTAATCAACCGCCAGGATCGTTACGGCTACGAACTGGCTCAGGCTGTATCCCAGCATATTGAAGTGGCGGAAGGTGCGCTGTATCCCCTTTTGCGAAGATTGGTCAATGACGGCTATTGTACGACTTACCTGCAAGAATCCAGTGAAGGACCACCACGTAAGTATTACAAACTGTCTGATACCGGCCGTGACTATATGAAGACTCTAACGAATGAATGGAATGGTTTTGTGCGCAATGTCGCAAATCTTATAGAGGAAGGTACCCCCAATGAATAGACAACAATTCATGCAGGCAATGGAGATTCATTTAAGACCGATGGACCCGCTGGAACGGGCAGAATTGCTCGCTGATTATGAACAGCATTTTGAGATGGGATTAAGAGAAGGAAGACCGGAAGAAGAGATTGCACGGGAACTGGGGCATCCGATCGAGATTGCCAAAGAAGCGCTCGGTGACCGGTATGATGCACAAACGCCAGGATCTGATCCGTTCTACGCACGGACATTCGAAGAAATGCGTTCACAGCAAAAGAAGGGAAATCGAGCTGCACGCAACTTCTTCACGGCAATCGGACTTTTTTTCTTGAACATCATACTCGCGATTCCGCTAGGACTGACTCTGTGGTCGGTATGGCTCACGATTGCCAGTTTGTCGCTGCTGGTCGTAGCCCCGGTTGCTGTTGCTGTGGATTTCTTATATCTCGGCCATTTCGAGTATTCTGAATTATTCGTTTCGATTGGAGTATTCGGTATAGGCATTCTATTCGCCATTGCGACAAAAAGGGTGTTTACAGCCTTTAAGTTGATCACTCTTCAGTATATAAGATGGAATCAAAAGACGATGAAGGGAGATGTCTAATCATGAGCACCAAAAAATGGATCGCTTTAGCGATACTATGTATCGGCATCGGTTTGCTCGGAACCTCCATATACGGAGTTCAGTTCGGAGACGAGAGAGAACCCTACTCCAAACGTTGGGAATTCAAAAATGATGAGCTGCACAATATCATGATGAATGCCAACTTAAGCGCAGATATTGAATTCGTTGTCAGTCCGGATTCCAATGGCTACATTGAAGTCGACGGAAAGTGGGACCCGGCCACCATTGAAGCTTTTAAACAGGCTTCGATCACGGATGGAACCTTTACGTTAAACCAGGAAGAGCGTTTGCGTTTGCAATTTTTCACCCTTTATTGGAATAATCAGCAGCAAACGATCACAGTAGCGTTACCTGAAGGACATCAGCTGGATGAAGTTAACATCGTCTCTTCTTCCAGTGACCTGGATCTGAAGGGTCTGCATGCCAATACCTTGGACCTTAACACTACGTCTGGAAGCATTCACCTTCAGGACATTACCGTACCAATCATTCAACTCGATCTAACTTCAGGAGACATTAAAGCTGCAGCAATTGCAGGAGATATGGAAGTCAAACAAACGTCCGGAAGTTTCACGCTGAATGGCATTGATGGCGATGTGACCCGAAGTGTACAGTCGGGAGATACCAAAATTACGCAATTGAAAGGTGCAGCAAATGTTAACTTCACTTCCGGTAGTGTGAAAATTGAGCAAGAAGTTTCCGGTCCAATTGATGTATCGGGACAGTCAGGAGATATTTCCATACAGGCAGCGCCCGATTTTGACGGCATTTACGATGCACAGGCCACTTCCGGTGATGTAAATATACCTGATTCCCCCATGGTAAGCCGTGAGGTCATCAAAGCTCGCACTACCTCAGGCAGTATCAAAATCAAACAATCATGATGAAGCAAATATTCGAACTGTGGGTAATATAGTATAATTAAATGCTAGTCCAATTCTAAGGAGGAGTTACCCACATGGAACTTAAAAATAAAACGGCTGTCATCACTGGCGCCGGTAAAGGTATTGGCCGTGCCATTGCTGAAGCACTTGCCAAGGAAAATGTACATCTCGGCCTGATCGCTCGGACGGCCTCCGATCTGGAGGCTCTCCAGCAATCGCTGAGCCAGGAATATGGTATAAAAGTAACCAGTGCTATTGCGGATATTTCCGATCGCACTCAGGCTGAAGCAGCCGTAGCTGCGATTGAGATGGAGCTTGGCGCAGTCGATATTCTGATCAACAATGCAGGCATTGCAAGCTTCGGCACACTGCTGGATATGGACCCGGAAGAGTGGGAACGTATCCTGCATGTTAATGTCATGGGTACATACTATGTAACTCGTGCTGTACTGCCAAGCATGATTAAGGAAAGCAGCGGCAGCATTATCAACATCGCCTCCACCGCAGGCGAGCGTGGATTTGCTACAGGCTCAGCTTACTGTGCTTCCAAATTCGCATTGCTCGGCATGACCGAATCCCTGATGCAGGAAGTGCGCAAATCCAATATTCGGGTTACTGCGTTAACACCAAGTACAGTGAACACGGAGCTGGCGACGAATGCCGGACTCAAAATTGGAGACGAAGACCGCATGATGCAAGCGGAAGACGTAGCTGAACTGGCTTTGGCGACGCTCAAACTGTCGGACCGTGTATTTGTTAAAGCCGCAGGCATCTGGACAACTAATCCACAGTAAGCAGGAGTAGTCAGACCATTTATAAAGAACAATGAATGATGGAAGCAACCATTTCTAATGATGCACTACGTCGCCATCCGGCCGCCCGAGAAACCTCTGGGCGGCCTTTTACATATTCAGCAGCCGCCATCGTGTCCGAATACGATTCATCACGCTGAATCTCTACCCTTATGATTAATGCAGCGTTACTTCTCTCATTCTCCATTCCGCGATTCTCTGCTTATGCGTTCCACAAATGGTCCAAATCCAGTTCCTTGGACACGGCGATTAGTACTACCGCGGGTTCCTCCCCAATATTGGTTACTTCGTGGGGAACGATGGCATTCCAGCTGAATGAATCCCCCGCTTCCAGAATCTCTACGTCCTCACACTGCTCTGCGCGAATTCGGCCTTGCAGAACCAGATGACTCTCTTCTCCGGCGTGCTTATTAACCCCAGTCGATGCACCTGCTGGCAGCTCTACAATGGACATGCGCATGGCACCCTTTGCCGTTAGATGCTGTACTTTGATCTGCCCACTTCCGGCAGTCGTCTCTTTGCGCTCATCCTTGCGCACCACGTTCATCCGCTGCTCCGGTGACAGCAGCAAGTATGGCAGTGGCACTTTCAGATAATCTGCGATACTTTCAAGCGTCGCGATGGACGGTGATGTTTTATTATTTTCCACGTTGCTGATAAATCCCTTGGACAGCCCCGTACCCTCGCACATTTGCATGATGGTGATCTGTTTTTGTTTGCGGATCGTACGAATGGCTAGACCAATATCCATGTTGCAATCCTCCCCCTTTGATCTGTATATCCGATACCCAACCATCGTTATTGAGCATTATAGATTTCTTATACGGAACATATTTTCATAATACAAAAAAAATATTGACCCTACAATGGAATCATGATAAATTTTGTTCATAAATAAGAATATTAATTTCATATTAGTGAACTTTATTTTGATTACTCATTTCTTATCAGGTGGTGGTTGCATTGAATTATTCATTGACTTACGAGGTTCGGCTTCCTTCCGATTTCAATACAGAACAACAATATCCCGTTATCTTTGCCCTGCATGGCATGGGTTCGGATGAACAGGATATGCTTCGCTTAATGGAGCCTCTTCAGTCCAATTTTATTATCGTTGCCGTACGTGGGCCCATTGTTCAGGGTAGCGGCTACGCCTTTTTTCAAATTAAAAGCATTGGTAACCCCGTCCGTGAGTTGTTCGACGCCTCTGTTCAGGGACTGCAACAGCTAATGGTTGACTTGTCTGCCAAATATGCCATTGATCCCGCACGGCGTTATATCGCCGGATTCAGTCAAGGAGCCATTATGGCGATGACGCTCTCGCTGATCATGGGAGATGCAATCAAGGGAATTGTAGCCATGAGTGGTTACATTCCGCAATTTGTGAAAGACGAATACAAGATACAGCCCAACTCAGAGTTATCTGTATTTATATCGCATGGCGATCAGGATCATCTCTTCCCGCTGCAACTTGGCGAAGATAACGCCAGCTTCTTCCGGGAACAGACCAATAACGTTACGTATGTTCCATATCACGGTGGACACCAAGTCACCCCCGACTTATATCAACAATTTCAACAATGGCTTCGGACGGATGCCGCCAAGCTGACTGCTGAAGACCCGAAAGGACTGAATTCATAATGATGCCATCCCTGTTTATTGCTCACGGTGCACCATCACTCGCACTGGAGGAAAATGCATACACTGAGTTTCTGCAAAAACTTGGACAGGAACTGCCGAAACCCAAAGCGATCGTATTGTTCTCTGCTCACTGGGAATCTACAACTCAATTGGTTTCTTCAGTAGCCAACTACGAGACCATCTATGATTTTGGCGGCTTCCAGCCCGAGCTGTATCAGATCAAATACCCTGCACAAGGACATGAAGAGACAACAGCGGAGATTCAGCGCCTGTTCGGGGATGCTGGTATTCCGGTGGAAAGCGACTCTGTTCGTGGTCTGGATCACGGTGCTTGGGTTGTGCTTCGCCTGCTCTATCCAAATGCGGACATTCCGGTCGTTGCTTTATCCGTGAACCGTTATCTGTCCAATGAACAGCAGTATCAGGTTGGGCAGGCACTCGCCACATTGCGTGAGCAGGACGTTCTCGTCATTGGCAGTGGTGGGACGGTACACAACCTGCGTCAGTTAAACTGGGAAAGCGCAGGCGTTGACCCTTGGGCCATTGCGTTTGACAACTGGCTGCAAGACAAACTTGTGAGCTGGGATACAGCGTCCCTATTCGCCTATGACAAGCTGGCGCCATCAGCCCAAGCAGCCGTGCCTACGCCAGAGCATTTTGTACCATTGCTGCTCGCCATGGGTGCGGGAGATCAGAACAAGCAGGCATCCCTTCTGTTCAAAGCCTATCAGTATGGCAACCTGAGCCTGTCTTGCTGGAAATTTGATTGATCCATTGATATAACACCTTATATAAAAATAATCAGACACTCGTGCGAACTCGCACGGGTGTTTTTGTGATATGACCTTTTTTGCATAATGCTGGGAGTTGTAAAGCAAGCTATAATAACATTTAGTGGAAATGACCAAGCTGTAATTAAGGAATACTCTTTCTACACCTATCACATCTTTCTGGGAGGAACATTCGAAGTGGCTGAACAACCAAAGTCTGAGAGCTTAATGTCTCTCGTCAAAAAGGGGAACACATCCTCGGCTGTAGCTATGGCAGGAAATGCTGTACTTGCACTGTGCAAAGGAGGAGCCTTTCTATTCAGTGGCAGTGGCGCCATGTTCGCCTCGGCGATGCACTCTCTAGCCGATGCCATCAACCAAGGGTTTGTCTTTGTCGGAAGTGTGTTGTCCGAGAAAAAACCTACACGCCGCTTTCCGACCGGATTCGGGCGAGTCATCAACATTTTCTGTATGATTGCCGTTATCGTTGTTACCATTATGGCGTATGAAACAATCCATGAAGGCATTCATCTGTTACTGCATCCAGCTGCTCATTCCGGCGGTATCTGGATTAACATCGGCGTGCTGGTGCTTAACATTGTGATCGATGGAGCCATTTTGATTAAAGCAATGAAAGAAATTCTACACGAAGCACGTGCGCCCAAAGCGTCAGGCCTCGCCCTGTTCCCTGCTGCGATCAAAAATGTAGGACGCGCCGCACCGCCAACACGCCTTGTATTTTACGAAGATATTGTAGCGGTACTCGGTGCGACACTCGCACTGATCTCTGTCGTTGTCATTGCACTGACCAATTTTGCATTGCTCGATGGAGTCGTGACAACCATTATTGGATGCCTGATGATCGCTGTCGCTTTCCGTGTAGGTTATGACAATATGATCGGACTGATTGGTGTAGCGGCTCCACAGGATGTTGAGGATAAAGTATCCCAGACCATTCTGGCAGACTCTCATGTTGCAGATATCCAGATGATGCGCATTATTCAGGAAGGTCGTTATTACCACGTTGAGGGTCTGATCGAACTGACCAAAGGATTGAGCCTTGCCGATGCAGATGATATCAAGTTCCGTATCCAAGAGAAGTTAATGACAGATCCAGACATCGCCGATGCGGCCATCTCGATTATCGAAGATGATGGTGTGAACAGCTGGGGCAAGAAGCATTCTGATGTGGTGAAATAAGGGCCTGCTCCCTTTTATAAAAGATAAAAGAAGCCTACTCTTCGCGGAGTGGGCTTCCTTACATAGCAAACAACGTGACATAGCTAATATAACTCCATGGCTGCTAAAGTTGGGCTAAACTTGTTGGTTAGAATTCGCTGAGTGACCAGCATAGGGTTTACTTCTGCCACCTTGCTTCATGCCCATCTTCATCAATTTATCCAGCCATTTCAGACGGAACGCCTCAGTGGAGCCTTTGATTGGACTAATCTCGGTTACACGTACCGGGGAGACCCCGCAGAATTTGAGAATATTGGATTTCATAACCCGGTGCCCTGCATGTCTGTAAATGAATCGATTGTACCAGCGTGGTGTATCCATGGTCACAATGATGTGGGCAGACCTTCCTTTCAGCAATTTGTCCCATAGGGGTGAGTCCTCCCGATCTTTCATCGCGAATCCAGGCAAAAACACCCGATCAATAAACCCTTTCAAAATAGCAGGCATCACTCCCCACCACGTCGGATATACAAACACCAGATGGTCTGTCCATCGGATCAATTCCTGAGCTCTCACCAAATCAGGCTCCAATTCCGTCCGCTGACGGTACCCGTACTGAAGATTGAGATTAAACTGAATATGGCTCAGGTCGATCAGTTCCACAGAACTGCCCGATTGTCGGGCTCCTTTTATATAGGCTTCTGACAGTGCTTTGCAGTAACTTTGCGGATCCGGATGACCATTAATTACCAAAATATTTGAATTCATACATCTGTTCCTCCTGTATAATAAAGTTCATGAAGGCCGAAGAAGCAGGCATATCACAAGCATAGAATGAACGCATACATAAACAAATGATCAACGGCGCCAAAACATTGCTGATTCGCGCAAAAGGGGGTAGCATGAACAACCATAATCACGGTGTGTCCATTTCCATGTTGTATCCGATTATGAAGACGCTGGTGAACAAAGGGTACGAATCCGAAGCGTTTTTCGAGTACGTCAGCTTAGATCCTGCTATTATGCAGAATCCGGAAGCACGTATTCCAGTTGAAGAGTTGGAACGGATTATGCAGTATGCTGCGAGATACTCGGATGATCTGTATTTTGGATTGAACCAGGGACAACTGCTGGACTTTGCGGACCTTGGCCTTCCTGGTTACGTCATGATGCATTCCAAGACGATTGGAGATGCACTCGCTGCTTATCAACGATATAACATCATTCTATATAGTGGATTTAATCTGGATTGGAAAGTAGCCGGAACGGATCTAATCCTTCAATTGTCTTTGCAAAATTCGGAGAAGCAGATGTCCCGTCATTGTGTGGAAGATATGGCTGTCTCGATGGTGTATTTGATCAGCAAACTGGCGAATCGCCGGGTGGAGTTAAAAGAGGTTCAGTTTAGTCATCAAGCCCCCGATGCTTCAGGCGATCTATCTCCTTATGTTGGCATGTTCGGAATAGAGCCGCAATTCGGGGCTACCCATACACTCCTGCGAATGCACAAAGACATTCTGGATCAGCCCGTATTATATTCGGATGCAAGAATGCTGAAGGTCTTTGAAACCATGGCTCAGGAAAGCAAAGATGAGCTTCATTCATCTCAATCCTTCTCTGGCAAAGTAAGTCGATGGATGATGGAGAGCCTACCAACCTTCTTTCCCACATTACAACACACCGCAGAGTATCTGGGCGTGAGCATTCGCACACTTCAGAGCCGATTGCGTGAAGAAGATACAACGTATCATGAGATATCCGTTCAGGTACGCAAGGAAATGGCATTGCGATATTTGCAGAAGGGAACCTATTCCGTGGGGGATATTGCGTATGCCTTACATTTTTCGGAGCAAAGCGCGTTTCAGAATGCCTTCAAAAAGTGGACGGGACAGACTCCCGGGCAATACCGTTCCAGTCTCAAACAGCCCATGCAGCCCCGTAGTTGAATAATCCCGAATCCAATCCTCCTAAGGGGATTAGTGATTACATGTTTTGAACCTAGACTTTAGTCTAGGTGAAGTTTAACTCCAAAGACCGAGGATACCCTTTTGCGGTTCATGGTATGCTGTGAATAACGAGAAAACATACTCCATGACCGTTCGGGAATTGATCTTGTATTGAAAAGGAGAGATATCATGGCTAAACGCACCATCCTTGCGCCTGTGCTTATTTTGCTCGGCGTGTACCTGATTTTGAACCAGGGAGGTTCACTCGGTCCAGGTACAATCTTTGCCACGTTCTGGCCCACCCTATTTGTAATTCCATTGGGTTTATTCTTCCACTGGCTGTACTTCTCCATGATTGGACGAGGGATCGGATTACTTGTTCCCGGGGGCATCTTGCTTACGGTAGGTGTTGTCTCCCAGATCGCCATGCTCTTTGGTAACTGGAGCACGATGTGGCCTGGCTTCATTCTTGCGGTAGCGGTAGGTCTGTTCGAATTGTATTGGTTCGGTGGCCGTAACAAATGGTTGCTGATTCCGATCAACATTCTGACGGTTATCTCACTGTTATTCTTCGCCGTCATGTCGATTGGCACGATGCTGAACAGTCTGTCCTTTATCCAGCCATTCGTGGCGATTGTGCTGATTATGGGTGGGGCGTGGATCATTGTGGGTCGCAAAAAGCGCATGTAAACTTCTGATTGTTTCCACTTGACCACTCCGATGACAGAACAACTTTTGATCGCTGTTATCTCCAGATTTTCTTGATTCTCCTTTAATAAAGGGAAAAATCCGGAGATAAAGGCGAGCGCTTCGCTTCTTCAGTTTGTTCTGTCCTCTCCGTTAACGTGTAAACTAAATAGAACAAAACACTTGAGCTATTTGCTCTGAGGCAGAGTAAAAATGTAGGGGTGCAGCTCGTCATTTAATTGAAATGACGAGCTGCACCCCTATTTATTCTAACGAACTGTACACGCGCTATTGGTGGTTATTAACTCCCATTGGAGTTTTAATGAATTAGAGAGACGCTGTGCATCTCACTCGAATACCTTTTATTTGCTATGCATTTTAAATTCGAGGAACAAATCGTTATAATGCGAGAGCATTTTTTTGCCCAGATTATTGTACACTTCCAGCTTACCCGTCAGTGTCTCATCTGGATAGAATCGTTCATCCTCCGAAATATCCTCTGGCAGCAGCTTCAATGCCTCGGCGTTCGGTGTAGAGTACCCTACATATTCAGTATTACGAGCCGCATGATCAGGGTCCAGCATGAAGTTGATAAACTGATGAGCACCTTCAATATTACTCGCGGTCTTCGGAATGACCATGTTATCGAACCAAAGGTTCGAGCCTTCCTCCGGAACCACGTAATCCAGCTTGTCGTTCTCATCCATAATTTCTGACGCATCACCGGACCATACGAGTCCTACCGCCGCTTCCTCGTTTGCCAGCAGCATTTTGATCTCGTCTCCGACAATCGCTCTGACGTTAGGCGTGAGGGTGGACAGTTTCTTCAAAGCTTCCTGCAGATGATCTTCGTTCGTATCGTTCAACGAATACCCGAGGCTGTTCAGCCCCATGCCCATGACTTCACGGGCACCGTCGAGCAGCAAGATTTGATTTTTCAAACGTGGGTCCCACAGATCATTCCAGCTCTCAAACGTTAACCCATCGACCAGTTCAGGATTGTACACAATACCCACCGTTCCCCAGAAGTAAGGGATGGAGTACTTGTTGCCCTCATCAAAGGATAGGTCCATAAACCGGGAGTCGATGTTGCTTAGATTGGGCAGCTTGCTGTGATCCAGCGGAATGAGCAGGTTTTCCTCTTTCATTTTGCTAATCGCATACTCAGAAGGAATCGCCACATCAAACGTCGTTCCGCCCTGCTCAATCTTGGTTAACATCGCTTCGTTCGAATCAAACGTCTGATAGATCACCTTGATGCCGGTCTCTTGTTCAAATTCCTTCAGCAAATCGGGGTCGATATAATCGCCCCAGTTGTAAATCGTCAGCGTGTTGCCGCCGGAATACCCCTGACTCTTGTTCAGATACGAAGCGAGAATCATCAAGGCAAAGGCAGCCACAAATACAATCGCAAATGTCCGAACCAGTTGCTTCATGGACGCAGCCCCCTTCCCGCAGGCGTTCGCGCTGCACGGCGGTTAATGAAGTAATACCCAACCACCAGCAGCACCGTCAGCAGGAACAGCAGCGTGGACAGCGCATTGATGGACAATGACACACCCTGCCTTGCTCTTGAATAAATCTCCACAGAGAGTGTGGAGTATCCGTTACCCGTGACAAAGAATGTTACCGCAAAGTCATCAAGCGAGTAAGTCAATGCCATGAAGAATCCGGCAAAAATACCCGGTTTAACGTATGGAAGCACGACACGAGTTAGGATCTGCCATGATCCAGCACCCAGATCGCGCGCCGCATCCATCAAGGTCGGACTCATCTCCTGAAGCTTTGGCAGTACCATAATTACAACAATCGGCACGCTGAATGCGATATGAGACAACAGTACCGAGGTGAATCCAAGCTTGATGCCAATCATGGTGAACAGAATCAGAAAGGATGCACCAATGATGACATCCGGACTAACGATCAGCACGTTATTGAGTGACAGCAACGTATTCTTGGTCCGTTTGCGCCGCACATGGTAGATCGCCAGTGCCCCTGCCACACCGAGCATCGTCGAGATCGCAGAGGACAGGAGCGCAATAATAAACGTATTGAGTACAATAATCAGCAGCCGGGTATCGGCAAATACTTCCCTGTACCATTTCAATGTAAATCCTTCGAAACCGCGCATATGCCCGCCACTGTTGAAGGAATAGAAGATCAGATACGCAATCGGTGCGTACAGTATGGCGAATACAACGGCCAGATAGACGTTAGACAGCTTTCCGTTTCTTCCCATTACGCACCTCCTTCTTGCCTGATCCAGTCAGGAACATAATGATCGCCATCGCAATAATCAAAAAGACGGCAATCGTCGAACCCATCCCCCAGTCCTGGGTGACGAGAAAATGCTGCTCAATCGCTGTTCCCAGCGTAATTACCCGGTTCCCCGCAATAAGGCGGGTAATCATGAACAAAGATAGCGCCGGAATAAATACGGCCTGACAGCCGGATTTCACTCCGCTGAGCGTCAACGGGAAGATAACCCGGCGGAACGTCAGCCATGACGATGCCCCAAGATCCCGGGCCGCATAGATCAGCGAAGGATTCATCTCTTCCAACGCGTTGAAGATCGGCAGGATCATGAACGGAATGAAGATGTACACCGAGACAAAGATAAAGCTAAAATCGGTGAACAAAATCTGTTGCGTGCCAATGCCCACCACTTCCAGCAGGGAATTGGTCAAGCCATACGTGCCGAACAGGCCGATAAAGGCGTACGCTTTTAACAACAGATTGATCCAGCTTGGCAAAATAATAAGCAGCAGCCACAGCTGCTTGTGCTTCGTACGAGTCAGTAAATACGCCGTCGGATACGAGACCAACAGCGAGAACACCGTGATCAGAAATGCATACCAGAACGAGCTTAGGGTCATCTGCATGTACACAGGTGTAAAGAACCGAGCGTAGTTACCCAGCGTGAAATTGCCCTCCACATCGAAGAACGAGTAATACACCACCAGCAGAACCGGAGCAACTACAAACAACACCATCCATAATACATATGGAATCAGATACGCATTGCGTGTACTCGCCTTAGTCTGCATGAACGGCCTCTTGGTAGGCTTCCAGACGTTTATCGAACTCTTCTTCCGTCTCGTTAAAGCGCATGACGTGGATGGCTTCCGGGTCAAAATACAGTCCAATACGAGCGCCTACGACGGCTTTCTTCGTGGAATGCACCAGCCATTCATTACCCGCATCATCGTATGTGGATATCTCGTAATGCACCCCACGGAACAGCTGGGAGTCCACGTTGACCTGCATCTTGCCCTGTTCCTCGGTTGTAATCTCCATATCCTCTGGACGAATTACAATCTCCACAGGCTCGTCCCGCTGCAAACCCTGATCGACACACTCGTACTCTGCGCCAGCGAATTCCACCACAAAGTCCTGCTTCATTTTGCCGGATACAATGTTCGATTCACCAATAAAGTCCGCCACAAAACGGTTAATCGGCTCATCATAGATATCATTCGGTGTGCCGCTCTGTTGAATGACGCCGCCGTTCAGGACAAAGATCTCATCCGACATCGCCAAGGCTTCTTCCTGATCATGCGTGACAAAAATAAACGTAATACCCAATCGCTGTTGCAGCTCGCGCAGTTCATACTGCATTTCGGTCCGCAGCTTCAAATCGAGCGCCGATAGTGGCTCGTCCAGCAGCAAAATCTCGGGTTCATTCACAATTGCCCGCGCAATGGCGACGCGCTGCCGTTGTCCACCGGACATCTCGCCAATTTCACGGTTTTCATAGCCAGAGAGATTGACGAACTTGAGTGCTTCCAGCACTTTGCCTTGAATTTCAGCGGTTTTCATTTTTTTGATCCGCAAACCAAAAGCTACGTTCTCAAATACGTTCAAATGTGGAAATAACGCGTAATCCTGAAATACGGTATTCACCTGCCGCTGGTGAGCCGGCACTTGGTTAATCAGTGCACCGTTAAAATAAATACTGCCCTGTGTCGGCTCCGCAAAGCCGGCGATCAGGCGCAATATCGTTGTTTTCCCGCAGCCTGACGGGCCGAGTAGCGTATAAAATTTACCCCGCTCAATCTCGAAGCTGACCTCCTTCAATACGGCTTCATCCTGATCGTATTGCTGGGTCACCCGGTCGAACCGGATAATCGGTTGTTGTTCTGACATGCTTCATTTCGCCCCCTTTAAACTTGAGGTATACCTTGAGCCTGTACACTTCTTTTCATGCATGCTTCATTACAAATCCCATCTATTATATATGATTCAGCTATATCCGCAATGGTTTTGATGTAAACGCCATGTGTTATTTCTTCTTATTCTCACAAATACAGCATACATTACGGATATATGTCGATATCTACGCATCCAAGTAGAGCGATTTCATGAGGATTTCCGAATCAAGTCATGTGAAAGGAGTCCTGTTCGTGGATATTCGTCGTAACCTGCCTTTGCTGATGATCATTTGTTTTCTGAGTCAGATGGGCGGTTTCATGATCCTGCCCCTGTTCCCTTTGTTTATTGAGGAATTCGGCCTGTCCGGCTGGATGATGGGGGTTATTTTTGCACTCTTTTATGTCGGTAAAGTGATTGGCGGGGTGCCCGCTGCGGCACTCTATCGAAAAATCGGGGGCAAGCGGGCACTTATTGCCATGCTTCTGCTGCTCGCTGTTTGTATGGGCGGTTTCGCTGTATCTTCTGCCGCACTAGTATTTGGTCTGCTGCGGCTGCTGCAAGGGCTCGCTTCTACCGGACTTACGGTCGTCGTACGTTCCATCATTGGGGATGAGGGGAACGTCGACAACCGGGGGCTCTACAACGGTTATATTAGCAGCAGTGAAGGTGGGGGCATGGTGCTGGGTCCGGTCATCAGCGGTTGGCTCTCGTTGCATTGGCCTTTGTCGGTGCCTTTTTTACTCGTTACCGTGTGCTGTCTGATGGCTGTGGTTGCGGCAATGGGGATGAAGACAGCAGCAAAGCCCAATCCTGTATCTGAGAATGTGGCGGACGGTCACGACTTAAGCGAGTCTCCAACGGATGCCAAACCAACGCAAACGCCTGCCGATTATACAGTTTCTCCAGTAAACGCTACTCCTAGCCCAATCATTCCGTCCACCGGACTTACCCGGAGGCAGCAACTGATTGGCTACGGTACGGTTCATTTCCTGGAGATGAGTGCTTATGCCGTGTTTCTGACTTACTTTGCATTGTATGCAGCTCATATCATGCAGTGGGACCCGTTTGCGATCAGTCTTGCCTTTACCGTCGTTGGTATTTCTACACTCGCGGCTGCTCCGGTAGCCGGTTACCTGTCTGATCGAATGGGTGATCGTCTGCTGCTCTGCATGTTCGGCATGCTGATGATTGGCATCGAAGTGGTGGTTTTTCTGAGCACATCTTCATATGTGCTGGTTTACGTGGGCATGCTGATCGGCGGCGTAGGCGGTGCATGTTACATGGATTCGTTCTTTGCTCATATCGGGGATCATATCCCGGACGAGGGTAGAAGCTCCGTCATAGGCAAAATTGTCTCTGTGGCAGAGATCGGTTCCATCGTGTCCCCTCTGGTGGCTGCTCTGCTTGTGGAGCGTGGATCGCTGTATACCGTGTTTGTGTTCAATCTGCTTCTGATTGCTGCTGCAATTGCCGTTCAGGCAGTGATGCGCAGCCGTTACAGATCGAAACGAGTGTAGACGCACAAAACTGCCCACATCAGTGGGCAGCCTCCAATCATTTTTTACCCAATAGTGCTGCGATATGTAGTGCATTTTCTTTGATTTTATTTTTCAAATAAGGGTCTGTGTTCTCAGGCAATTCCGTCGGCTTGTAAAACTTTGCTTCAAGAACTTCTACCCCATCGGGCTTCAAATCGCCTTCAAACTCCGTGCATGGGTAACCCTCCTATATTAAGTCATGATCCTTATTATAGAAGTGCAATTAATTTCCATATAGAGAAAGAATGTTCAGCTTTATTTCCTATTTTAGAGTCCGTGATTTGATGAAAAAACAGCAAAAAAAACAACCCGCTCGCACATCAGTGTGCAAACGGGCATTTCATTGGTGAGTTCTCAGCCTGAGGCTGATGATCCCCCTCGGGTTGTTGTTTTTCCCTGTCCATCCGTTCAGCTTCCGATTTCTCTGTATCCAATGTGTAGGAATGATCTCCATAGAAAAAGTTAGGCTTCACAATCTCATTGCGATAGGAACTGTGGAAAATATGCGTCGTTGCCGGAGACACCGGCGGAATCAGCCAGACCCAATCGCCTGTCATTTCGCGCCCGGCTTTCTCTTCCCGCTGCTCAAACAGGGCAAATTGCGCTGCCGCTGTGTGGTGATCCACAATGCTGACGCCTGCTTTCTTGAACGAATGCAGCACCGCTACATTCAGCTCTACCAGAGCCCGATCCTTCCAAAGTGTCGTTTCACTCGACGTATTCAAGCCAAGTGCTGCCGCTACCGCTGGTAGTTTATTATACCGAAACGTATCCGCCAGATTGCGTGCGCCAATCTCAGTGCCCATATACCAGCCGTTGAATGGTGCTGCCGGGTAGGATATGCCGCCAATCTCCAGCCGCATATCGGCAATCATTGGTACACCGTACCAGCGCATGTCCAGTTCAGCAATCTCGGGACGCTCCGGGTGTTCAATATTCACTTCCACGATGTCTTCCTTGGGCACAGGATACCACTCTGGAGCTTGCCCCTTAGCCTGGATAATCAATGGAAGCACATCATAAGGCGTGCCTTCCCCCAGCCAGCCAAGCGACATTGCTGTCTTCGTTAGCTCAACGGAGGCAGGATCACCTACAATGCCTTCCGTCGTCTCATATCCGGCATAACGGATTAACTGGTGATTCCAAATTCGCACAGGGGCTCCCTTCGGTCCATCAGGTGGAAGAATCGTAATCATGGGAATAATCTTCCCTTTGTTGGAAGCCGCTCTGATGTGCGTCATCACAGCATCTGCTGCCGTTCCAACCGTATCTGCATGACGTGCATCAACGATGCGCAGTTTATCCCAGAATAGCCGCCCGATGCAGCGATTGCTGTTCCGCCATGCCATTTTACAGCCATGCTCCAGTTCATCCGCAGTATGCACATATGTGCCTGTGTGCTCAATCTCGTTCAAAACTGCAACAAGCCGGGCCTGCGCGTCTTCACGCGAATGGCCCAGCTCTTCATAACATCTATATATAAACCGTTCAGCTTCATCCCGCAGTTCTTCCAGGTCTGTCCGCATTATTCACTCCACCAATCTATACATCTTGAATGCCATCATTATACGGCAAGCACACCGGATTTGTAAGCGAACGGGCACTTTGTTCACGGACTCTACATATCGTTGTTCAGGATGCAGGGTAACTTAGCTTATTTGCCCAGAAATGCGTTTAACATCCAGACCTCTTTATCCAATGCAGCAGTGAATCCAATCAACATATCTTCAGTTGCATTATCCTCAGCTTCGCCAGCTGCTTGAATACCCTCGTTAATTACACCCACCATCGCTTGCAGATCAGTAACTACGGTTTCTACCATTTTTTCAGCCGACAACTGTCCCTGTGCTTCCTCAACAGGTGACAACCGCAGTTGCTCAGCCATCGTTGCGACCGGACGTCCACCAATCGCCAATAGACGTTCTGCGGCTTCGTCCATATTCGCCGTAGCCAAGTTATACAGCTCTTCGAATTTGGCATGCAGTGTGAAGAAATGAGGACCTTTCACATACCAGTGGAAGTGGTGCAATTTAGTATACAGTACAGACCAACCAGCGATCTGGCGGTTCAGGACCTCTTGAAGTTCAGTAGCATGGTTTGCAAAAGTATTGTTTCTAGTTTGGATTGTGCTCATGGAATTTATCCCCTCTCGAATGTGATATAGTTTTGAATTTGATAACGTAACGTAACTTTCTTTCGTTTGTTTAATTTAGACTTAATCTAAATCTTGTTTTAATTATAGCACTGCCCTTATCCTTTGTGAAGGCTATAGCCTACTCTTTTGAATGAAGATTCCATGAAGCTACGCTTCATGTTTGGACAGTGTGAGAAGACCCCTTAAACACCTTTACACACAGTATCTATACCTCGATTTTCACCGATGTACAATGACAATCCTCACGTCCCATATAACAAAAAACAGCCCTGATCCTCACTGAGGATCAGGACTGCACCAACGCACATAGCGCACGCTTTATTGTTGAATCAACTCGGATGTAAGGATACGGCTTACCTCTTCATAACTACCCGCAACGTGATGAGGCTGATGCTCTGATTCTGGCAAAGCATCACGATGGTTGAACCAAATCACTTTCCATCCGGCATCCACTGCACCGATAACATCATTGCGCCAGGAATCGCCGATATAATAACTGGACTCGGAATCCGATCCTGTCCGCCTGCTTACATGCTCAAATAATCTGCGATCCGGCTTGGCGTAACCTAGGGTACCCGATATGAAGATCCGTTCCTCGGGAATAAGACTGAACACATCCAGCGCTTCGAGCTTCCGCTGCTGATGTTTTCCTTCTCCGTTGGTGATTAATCCCACCATATGCCCTTCTGCAAGAAGTCTTCGAATAAGCTCATATGCTCCATCAAAGGGCTGAATCTGAAACTGTCTACTCAAATACTGTGCTTGCAGTTCTTCAGCCTGTCCCTGTTCTAGGGGATATCCAAATTCCGCCATGGTCAGCTCAAATCTGCGATGACGCATCCGTTCCACCGCTTCCGGTTCGGGTACAGCAGACAAGTCTTCTTGGGCAGACAGCCAGTCGCTATAATAACGGAAGCGATGGTATGCCTCCCCATATGGGAACTCATCTGATAAACCAAGAACTTGCTGTAAAGCGCCACGAAGCGGCTGCAAGTGGTCATACAAGGTATCGTCTACGTCGAAAAATATAGCTTTTGGGGCGTTGTCGTTAGATAACATGATGGATCTCCCTTATTCGATCTCATAAAATTTAATTAATAATTACAATAATGTGGAAATAAATCCTGATAAATGCTAGCATATTTCTATAACGAATATTGCAAGGAAGTAGATTATATGGCATTCTCCTTATATCCCAAAGAACAGAAGCGAAAAGTATACAACTTAGTGTTAAATCTCTTCCTTTTTGTTGTTTCGACATCAGTGCTAATTTATATCCATTATAGTTACACTACTGTTCCAACATACAGCAACTTAATACTCATGGGTCCTATGATCAGTTGTGCCATAAGATCAGTGTACTATGCAGCAACTCTCAAGAAAATGAAGACGCATTGATAATCCACATCGACAATATAAATGTTATCGTTGCCATAAATGAGCTTCAAAAAAAAGGTAGGTGCACTGTATTCTTTCTCTACAGTATACCTACCTTTTTCTAATTCTTCACTTTAACTTATTTACAGTATTCCGCGATCAATCATCTAATTAAGAGATACTTCACGAATTATGTGTATTCCAATTAAAGTATCAACGGTACAACCTTGCCTGCATTCACATCAATCAGGCCGTGATCCGTAATTTTCAGAGCCGGACTTACCGCAAGGGAATGGGTACTGATGGACATGATTGGGTTATAGTGCACATAACCAAGAGACAACATCGCTGCACGCAGCTCTTTCACTTGGTGTGATACTACTGCCAGCGGTTCCTCCGTCAATATACCACCCACAGGAAGTTCGAGATGGGACAACACTTTGCCGTCTTCCACCACACAGAACCCACCCTGGCTCGAAATTACCGTGTTAGCTGCTAAGATCATATCTTCACGATTGCGTCCTACGACCAATAGGTTGTGGTTATCATGTGAATATGTTGTTGCAATGGCACCACGCTTGATCGTGTCTCCACCAATCAAACCATGTGCTCGGTTACCGTTCACACCATAACGTTCAAAGGTCGCAATCTGTCCATATCCACTCTCTTCCCAGAGAAGTTCACCATTCGCAGCCTGAACCTGTGCGATATGTTCTTCCACAAAGGTTGAACCATCCTTCACCATCATAACCCGGCAGTTGTTTAAACCATTTTCAGATAACTGCGCGTCTGAGTCAGATGCTTGACTTTGCCCGTTCACCTTCGGATCAGACAAACGGATTGCAAAATCCTCGGCTCCCAGCAGATCCAATTGCACGCTTTGGTAAAAGTGAGGCGGGAACTGTCCACTAATTCGGTCCTGCTTGTACGGTTCGTAGTCGTCATAAGCTTTACGGCCATTTTTGTATACCTGCTCTACTGCAAGTGTATCTAAGTTGGACAGCAGCACATAGTCCGCCACTTTGCCTGGGGCAATGCTACCGCGATCGGTCATTTTCATCCGGGATGCAGGGGTTGAGGTTGCAGCGTAAATCGCATCTTCGGGGCGCATCCCCATCCGAATGGCTTTACGCACGATATGATCCAGATGTCCTCGTTCCACTAGCGAATCTGGCATAACATCGTCTGTTACGAAGCAGAAATGCTGAGCGACATCATGCTGAATCAGGTATTCCATGACTTCTGGCGTCATCGATTTTTCCTGAATTTCAATGAACATACCTGCCGCAATTCGCGCCTGCAAGCCCTCAATGCTCTGATGCGTATGATCGGAATCGATGCCCGCATAGATCAGTCGGTGCAGATCCAGCCCAAGCAATTTCGGTGTATGACCTTCGATCACAAGATCTGGATAGTTTTTGCGAATATGCTGAAGAATCTGATTGGTCTTGCATTCCGGATCACGGATGACGTCCACATAGTTCATGATCTCACCCAGACAGATGATCTCTCCAGTAGCGAGCAGCACATCCATGTCTTCGATTTCAATTGAACCACCTGTTGTTTCCATGGGAGTCGCCGGAACGGAGCTTGGGATGGCGTAAAACATGTCCACCGTTGTCTCACGACTGGCCGACATCATCTCCTGCACACCTTCCAGCCCAAACACATTCGCCATCTCATGCGGTTCCGCCACAATGGACGTTACCCCGCAGCGGATCAGGCCATGGGAAAAGGTTGCCGGTGTCACCATCGTACTCTCAATGTGCAGATGAATATCAATAAGGCCCGGAATCATGTAACGTCCGCGTGCATCAATCACTTCATCGGCTTCAATCATCTCCGGTCCACCTGGACCAACATACATAAATCTACCGTCCAGTACAGCCACGTTGTTCATTTCGAATCGTTTATAATAACTGTTATACACATGTACATTCTTAATTAGTTGATCTGCACGCATGGGGCATAATCTCCTTCTTCATGAGCATCTTACAGCGATCCAGAGCAGCAGTTACAACTAGCTATATTGCTCTGGATTCAGCTGATAAATGCCTCTTTTGCTGCTTCTGCTTCCTGCGGCTATTCCACAAGGACAAGTTTATCCTGCGGGAAAATCAGATTAACCCGCTGTCCGCTGAGATAAGGTGTCTCCATCTCCTGATTGGCTGTGAAGTCGCCAAGTTCTGTCTCAATGACGTACTGATAACTGCGTCCAAGATACGTGCTTACTTTGATAATCCCTGGCAAAGCATTTGCCATGTCCCCAGAGGTATCTCCGCTAACCATCAGATCATCCGGACGAATCGCACCTTTGCGTGCACCGGGACGTGCTGTTCCGGGATGCGCTGTTGCCGTGAACAAACGACCACCCGCTTTCAGCGTGATCACCTCTCCTGCATCACTGCGCTCTGCGAATTCAATAAAATTGTGGAAGCCGATAAATTGGGCTACAAATTCTGTGGCCGGGTATTTAAAAATCGTCTCCGGGCGGTCGAGCTGCTCGACAACGCCTTTGTTCATAATCGCTACCTGATCCGAGATGGAGAAGCACTCCTCCTGATCATGAGAGACATAAAGCGTCGTAATGCCCAGTTCCTGCTGAATCCGGCGGATCTCCACCCGCATATTCAGCCGCAGGTTGGCATCCAGGTTACTGAGCGGTTCATCAAACAACAGCAAATCCGGTTCAATGACGAGTGCGCGGGCAATCGCCACACGCTGACGCTGTCCACCGGACAGTTCCTGCGGGAAGCGTTTCTCGAAGCCGTTCAGGTTCACCACTTCAAGGATGCGCATTACGCGTGAAGAAATATCCTTGTCTTTTACCTTGCGCATCCGCAGGCCGAAGGCCACGTTGTCATAGACAGACAGATGCGGGAACAGCGCATAACTCTGAAATACAAATCCGAAATTCCGCTTGTTTACCGGAACCTTCGTATAATCCTTGCCGCCGAACATAAACTTGCCCTGTGTTGCTTCCAGGAATCCGGCGATGAGGCGCAGCGTAGTTGTTTTGCCGCAACCGCTCGGTCCGAGCAGGGAGAGCAGCTTACCTTTTTCCAGCTCCAATTGAAAATCCTTCAGGATCGTCTGGTTATCGTAAGCCACCGATACGCGATCCAATGTCAGCAATGCCATAGCGTTCTGCGCCTCCAATTAACGTTTAGTAAAGTATGAGAATCCGCCCATGATCCGTTCGATCACGAACATTAAAAGTCCAGTTAATACCATCAAAAGCACGGAAATGGCTGCAATGGTTGGGTCAAAATAATTTTCTACATAGGTCAGCATCTGAATAGGCAATGTGCTTACCCCTGGTCCGGTCATAAACACGGAAATGTCCACGTTGTTGAACGATTCCAAAAAGGCAATCAGCACCGCAGCGAGAATTCCTGAGCGAATGTTAGGCAGCACGATCTGGAAGAACGTTCTTACCCGTCCCGCGCCGAGACTCAGGGCTGCTTCTTCTACCGCAAAGTCAAAGCTCGACAGACTCGATGCGATAACGCGAATGATAAATGGAAGCATAATAATCGTGTGACCGATCAGCAAACCCAAATACATCGGCAGATGATAGATCACGATGAGGTATTTCATCAATGTAAAACCAAGCACGATTCCCGGAATGAGTACCGGAGACAAGAACAATGCATTCAGCACGGACTTGCCCTTGAAATCATAACGACTAAGTGCGTACGCAGCTGGAACCCCGAGCAACAGCGCCAGCAAATTCCCCAGCAGGGAAATGATGATGGACGTCTGGAACGTGCGGAGGAAACCGCCTGTGTTGAAAATATTCTCGTACCAGCGGAGGGAAAAGCCCTCCGGCGGAAATTTGAGTACCGTCCCCGGTTCAAACGAAGTCACCGAGATGATCAGAAGCGGGCCCAGCAGAAAGATAAAGACCAGCAGACTGAACAGGCCCAGCCCGATATGTTTCTCCCGCATATGTCTACCCCTTCGGATTTAAAGTTTTGGCCATTTTGTTCATGACACCGACCACGACAAACGTAATGACAATCATAATCGCAGCAACGACCGAGGCCAGATACCAGTCGTTCAGGGTCATGGCGTTCTGATAGAGGAACGTCGCAATTACACGCTGTTTGCCTCCCAATAGTGCAGGCGTTGTATAAGCCGTCAGGCTTCCGACAAAAACAAGTACGGCTCCGATAACGAGCCCTGGCACAGCCAGCGGGAACACCACCCGGCGAAATGCCGTGAAGCGGGATGCACCCAAACTCTGTGCTGCCTTGAGCAGATCACCATCGATGTTCTCAAGCACACCGACCAGGGAAATGATCATAAGTGGCAGGAACAGATGGGTCAAACCAATCATCATGGCTGCCGGCGTATAAAGAATATCCAGCGGCTTGTCCACGATACCAAGCCCAACAAGGGCGTTGTTGATCAGCCCTTTGCGTCCGAGAATAATCATCCAGCTAAACGAGCGCACAACCGGGCTCGTCAGCAGTGGGAAGATTGCCAGCGCGAGCAGAATGCCTTTGCGGCGCGGCGCTTTCTGTGAAATATAATAAGCTGTCGGGAATCCGAGCACCACGCAGACGATGGTGGTGACCACGCTGACCTGCAGCGTCGTAAGCAATATTTTCAAAAAGTAAGGGTCTCTGAAAAAATGCATATATCCTTCAAACGTGAAGGAGTTTTCTTGAAAAAACGTCGATCCGATCGTCAGGACAATCGGAATGATCATAAATGCCGCCAAAAACACAAATCCCGGCAGCAATAGCCAGTATACTGATTTCTTCATCGCGGTACTCCTGACATAAGAATTAGAGATTTATACTCGGATACTCCGATTGCAGTACCGTCCTTCGATCCCTGTTATCCCCCGATTTTTCTGATTCCTTTTCAATGGAGAAAATCGGGGGATAAAGGGGAACGCTTCGCTTCTCCAGATCGGTTCTGCACTCTCCGCAATCGTATAAATATCTTATTGGGTCGAGCAATTAAGAATTTAACGCATTAATAAACAACTCAAGAAATGCTTCGGCATCTACCGTTTCACATACCAATGTGTTGGGTTGTTCACCCAAACGGTTTTGGAAGTCACATACCATCTGACCATCGCACAGGCGGCTGGCCGTCTCTACATCAACGTAATACGATTTGCGTCCAACCAGTTCCGGGGCAAGAGCGACACCAACGGCCAGTGGATCATGCAGGGCACAGGCGCGTATGCCGTTCATTTCTTCATACCGCTTGATGTAAATCTCCGTGCTCTGTGCCACGTAATCGCGCAACACCGGATCAGTTAATCGTCCGATGGCTTTTTCATTCAGCAGCGTTTGGCGGGTAACATCCAAGCCCACCTGCGTAAGCTTCTCGAAACCTGCATGCAATACAATGCGTGCGGCTTCGGGATCGGCGTACGTGTTGTACTCCGCAGTAGGTGTAACATTGCCATGTCCACGAACGACGCCACCCATGAAGATGACTTCCTTCAATAATGTAGGTAGTTCAGGACACTTCATTAACGCAAGCGCCAGATTCGTTAATGGCGCGGTCATGATTAGTGTTAGTTCGCCTGGGTACAACTTCGCTTGTTCAACGATAAATTCCGGGGCAAAACCTTCATCCGCCTGCTTGGACACGGCCGGATCGGGCAGCGCACCACCCAATCCATCTTGTCCATGTACCCGGTGCTCATAGTGAGACTTGCGTGTGAGTGGCCCAGCCGCTCCGGCAATGACCGGAATGGAGGGTGCTCCCACCAGCTCGAGAATTTTGCATGTATTATCCGTTGCCTGCTGGAGCGATACATTCCCACAGACCGTGGTAATTCCGAGAATGTCCAGCTTCCGACTCTTGACGGCCAGCAAGATCGCCAGCGCGTCATCAATACCGGTATCCACATCCAGAATGATGCGATTTCCTGTTTCACTCATACATTCCCAACTCCTTTTTCGTTCAATGATTGCTTGCTGCAAATTTTTGTTTGTCGAGCACAATCTATACCTGTCTCTAAACCTTATCGTTCTAACGCTAATTATGCTTATTGTGCAATCTCGCGGTTCCAACGATCTGTCCATGCTTTAGCCTGTTGATTCACAAATTCCATATCCAGCTTGTTCAGCTTGCCAACTACGTCCGCACCATATGTTACGCCTTCAGCTTCTTCGGCATTCAATTCAACCTTCGTATTTACCGGGGAGTCCACTTTCGCTTTGGCGGATTTGGTTTGTACATCCTGGCTCAACTGCCAGTTGATGAATTCTTCAGCGAGTTCTTTGTTCTTACTGCCTTTCACGACATTGATCGTATTCATGACTGCATATGCACCTTCGCTAGGTGTAACAAACTTCGCATTTGGAACTGCAGCTTTCAGGTCTTTGAAGTACATTTCCATAATCGGTCCGCCCGCAATCTCTTCTTGGGAGAACATGTTCACGAATTCGGAAGTTTGCGTGTAGAATTTAACAACGTTGCTGCTTAATTTTTTCAGTTCCGCAAATGCTGCATCTTCATTAAACGTTTCGTTTCCGGCTACACGGGAAGCTGCATCCAATACCATCGGGCCTGCTGTTGCCGTAATATTCGGAATGGTCAGGTTACCCGCAAACGCCGGGTCCCACAGATCTGCCCATGAAGTGACTTCTTTGTTAACGAGGTCTGGATTATAAGCGATTCCGAGCTGTCCAACCGTATAGGCCGGGCCGTAATCTTCGCCAAGCGGTGCTTTGGCAATATCATAAATATCATTCACATTCGGAATTTTGGAGCGGTCGATTTTCTCAAACAAACCTTCATCAATACCTTGCTGTGCATAGTAATCGGACAAATAGATCACATCCACATTGGATGTACCTTGGCGGATTTTGTTCAAACGCTCAGCGTTGTTACCCACTTCAAGCACGATGTCTACATTATGTTCTTTTTCAAATGGACCAAATACTTCTTCATTGAAGAAATCTTCCGAGAACCCCCAAGTGGAGATGACCAGCTTAGTTGGCGCCGTGCCTCCGCTGCCTGATCCGCCTGTTGCGTTCTCTGTGCTGCTGCCGCAACCTGCAAGTAATACCGATGTCATTGCCACTGCCGCCAAACCGCTAATCCACTTTTTCATCATGATCCTGATTCCCCCTGATATGTGTGATTTAACAACCCAAACCATTAAGTTGAACTAGCTTGATAACGCATTTCACCTAGAAAACAGAAAGAACCTGGAGAAACGAAGTGTTCGCCTAAAAGCTTTCTGAAAGAAAGCTTCTTCGAAAGCATAAGCTATCACAAGATTTCTACCTTTATTAAAGGGAATAAAAGAAATCTGGGGATAACAGCGATCGGAAGGTCTTCTGATTTTCGAAGGGTACATGCGTTATCTAGGGCTAGTTCAACTTAAAAAAACAAAAAGAAAAGCATTCTTGTATAAACAAGAACACTTTTCTTCGTAAACAAAGGAAAGCGACACCCGCTGCCGGTACATCATCGGTTTCTGCTTCAGAATCAATCCGAAGTCAGACGCCATCATATGAAATTGTTTGGAATCCGAATGATGAATTAGAATCGTTCGCACCGCATGCATCGAACCTGTCGATCCATCCTATGCTTGTTCCAATATCACATTCGTGATGGCCCACTGCGTGGACGCATCGTAATCCCGTAATACAGCTTCGATTGGCAAACCCATGTGCTGCTCCAACTTCTCCCTGAATTTCTTCTTATACAAGACAGACATGCGGAAGTCCACTTCCAGCTTCAAGCCGGGGGCCTCCCCTTCCAGGGCGTCAGAGCGCGGTGAACGTCGGTGCTTCGCGTAGAAGGTTACAATGTTCTGATCAATGGTCACTCTCAGGAGAGTGGTCCCAAAGCCGAACAGTTCCTTCGAAATTTCGTTATAATACTGGCACATCTTCTTCTTGCTCTCATTGCTGTCCAGCAGTTCCATGAACTCACCCACATCATTTACTACCGTACGTTCGACGTGTTAACACGATTGATTATACATATATCTACGATTTTAGGCAACCCAAAAGATATAGTTAACATGCAAATAACACATAAAAGCGAACGATAGGTATAAACTAGCGAAAACAATTCGTAAATATTCACCGTGAGCGTGCTTAGCGTTACCTGTATCTCTTTTCTCTATTATTCTTGCTTAAAAACCCAATTTTGATACTCGTTCTCTGGATGAAACTCAAAACGACTGAGCATCACCTTTTCCTGATCCGCCTTGAACCGTGGCGTACTTTTTCTTGTAGTAAATGAGACAAAAATCCCACAAAGGACGGTGAGGTCACATAGCCAAGTGAACCTGCATCCGTCCCTTCTGGGACATTATTAATATAAGAAATTATAAAGCCGACGTTGGATGTTGCTGCAATGCCTCTAAACCCAATGCAAGGGCACCGCATAGTCCTGCGTGCTGGCCCAATCCCGGCTGGACAATATATTGATTGATATGTTGCGTTATTGAGGCTGCATTCACATAACCATTCAGATTTCGTACAACCCGCTCCCGGATCATGGGGAACAGATGACTTTGCTGCATCACCCCTCCGCCCAAGATGACCTTTTGCGGGGAATGAAGCAGAATGGCTGTCGTGATGGACTCCGCAATGTAAAAGGATTCGATCTCCCAGGCAGGGTGGTCTGCCGGCAGTTCGCTGCCAGGGCTCTGCCAACGGGCTTGAATGGCTGGCCCCGCAGCCATGCCCTCCAAGCAATCGCCATGATACGGACATAATCCGGCAAAATGATCCTCCGGGTGCCGTCTCGTCCGGATGTGTCCCCCCTCTGGGTGCAGCAATCCATGCACACGTTTACCTCCCGCCACAAGTCCAATCCCAACACCTGTGCCGATTGTATAATACACACAGTTTTCCAATCCCTTTGCTGCTCCCCAAGTGACTTCTCCAAGGGCCGCTGCATTCACATCCGTATCCCATCCGAAGGGAATCGGGAATTCGCGCTTCAATGATCCAATAACATTACAGTTTCCCCACCCTGGCTTGGGCGTTGTTGTAATGTAACCATAGGTGGGGCTATCGGGTTGCAGATCAATCGGACCAAAGGAGCCGATTCCGATTGCGGCTACTCCTTTATCCCTGAAATAGTCAATAACCTTCGCCAGTGTGGTCTGGGGATGTTCCGTTGGAAAGCTGCACCAATCTTCAATTTCCCCTCGCTCGTTACCTACACCACATACAAACTTCGTTCCACCGGCTTCTATTGCTCCTATACGCATCTTACTGTCCCCCTCGCGATTATTCCCACTGACCTTCAACTCGGATGGGGGATAGCTCGTAGATATGAAGCGAAGCAAATACTACATCCTTATTCTCGGACTGAACAGAGATTCCCTCGGAACCCGCATCCGGATAGATCAGATCCGTAATAACCGCTTGACCGTCATTGGCAAATACCTCTACGGATGAGTAATCCACATAAATACGCAGATGTTGGTTGCCGTCCACTGCTTTTAATCCAGCTGCATGGCGGCCCAGGAAATGTTCATGGAAATCGCTAATACCCGATCGACTGCGATCAACATATACCTCATTCTGACGAACGTCCACGCCGATGAGCGTTTCATTGTCCGCACCACTTCGTAATGCAAATTGAACAGATTGATCAGAAGGCCATTCCGCATGAATCTCATAGTTTACAAGGCCCAAGGTGTTCAACTGCTCACTCACTTGTCTAATAGAAGTATTCTGTAAGGACAGTACTGGCGTGCGTGCTTGCTCCAGCTCGCGTACAGGACGCTGAACCAGCAGGACTTCTCCGTCCCTTTTCTCCAATGTCAGCTCTCTCGCAATGGTCATCGCTCCGCGGTATGCTTCGGTTGGTGTCTGATTGGCATACATCCAGTTGCTCATCCAGCCCATAAACAGACGTCTGCCGTCTTCGGCCGGAATGTCGGACCAACTGACCCCTGCGTAGTTATCCCGACCATGATCAAGCCAGCGAACGGTATGGGAAGCTTCATCAGGAACAAATGTAATGCCATCAAAATCTCCGGTGAAGTATTGCGTTCTGGAGCCTTCTTTGAAGGCCGGATCTGCACCAATGCTGACGAGCATCACCCATTTCTCCTGGCTCGCATCTCCATCCACGGCCAGCGGGAACAGGTCAGGGCACTCCCATACGCCATCATGCGAACCGATCCCTGCGCCGAATTCACTGCCCAGTGTCCAATCCTTCAGATTGGAGGAATGGTACAGACATACCGTTTGACCACAAGCGATAATCATAATCCATTCCTTGGTCTGTTCATGCCAGAACACTTTGGGATCACGGAAATCCACGAACGACTCATGCTCCAGTACCGGATTGTCCTCGTATTTCATCCATGTTCTGCCGCTATCCTTGCTATATGCGAGGCTCTGAGACTGAACGGGAGGATTGTTTGGCACCTCCTGATGATGGGTGAAAATAGCCACCAGTCCTGGCTCATCGTCAAAGAATCCGGACGTATTGTTCCAGTCCACCACGGCGCTGCCGGAAAATATCATGCCATGCTCATCCGGCGCCAAAGCCACAGGCAGCTCTTCCCAGGTAACCAGGTCCTTGGTCACCGCGTGTCCCCAATGCATCGGTCCCCATGTTGTGCCAAATGGATGATGCTGATAGAACAAGTGATACTCGCCTTTGAAAAATACCATACCGTTGGGGTCATTCATCCAATTTTTCTTGGGCGAGAAGTGATAGGCGCCCCGGTAATCCGTTGTTGAAATGGTAGACATGTTGGTTTACTCCTTTGATTCAAACCGTTGAAGAGGAGACTTGCTTCACTCACGCACCTTAATGCTATGTACGGCAGAGTCTCCTCATCGAGTTTGTTTTATTGGGTATTGCGGTCATATCCCGCTTGTTTAATTTGAAGCCACTCTTGCAAGCCAAGACGATCCAGCTCTTTCAGATAAGCATCCCACTCCTTATCGATCTTTCCGTTCTGATACCATTCCGTGCGCATACGCAGCACATAGGCGAACAGATCGGTCTCAATCGTGGAGAGGCGGTCGAGTTCATCAATCGAGAAGAACACTTTTGGATAGACGTTTTCTGCTTTCATATGTGGAACCATAACTTTGTCAAGCAATTCCATACGCCATGCGGCATCATCCGGTTTGGTCGTGTATTTATCATAGTAACTGTCGAGAATGGCCAGTGGTCCTGATATACTCGTTTTCTGTCTGAGCTCAACAGGTGCAGAGCCTTCCAGCGGAAGATGCTTCAGCATGCCTTTGGCTTCATCGAATTCAAATATATTCTGCTGTGTCTCATCGCCGTAGGTTCCCCAGTTATTCTGCACGGATTGGAGCGGATCGTACAATTGGTCCACCCACTTCGCTGTGGATTCCAGATTTTTATTGCTGCTCGTAATAACCATACGTCCCCGGTCGAGACCAATACCATTCGTACGTGCAACATTAACCTCTCCATTGGGCCCGGCAACCGGAGGCAGAACATCATAGGTATCATTCATGCCTGTAATGTTGGCCTTATCCCAAGTGAAGTACATGCCATACTTGTTGTCTTTGCCCTTGGCCAGATACGTATTCCAATCCTGCTGATACGCTTCGATGTCCACGAGACCTTCCTGAACCAATTCGTGAATATATTTGACCGCTTCCTTGTAGCCTTCATCAGCTGCCGTGAATACCACTTTTCCATCGTTGGTTACAACCGTGTGATCCGAGTTCTCTCCAAGTCCAAATGCGGCAAAGAGAAATGTCAGATCTTCTCCGCCAGGCTTGTTAATGAAAGACAACGGGATTTCGTCCGCCTTACCATTACCGTTGGGATCCTGGGTTTTGAACGCAATCAGCACTTGTTTCAGCTCTTCGGTCGTCGTTGGCATCTTCAATCCAAGCTTGTTCAGCCACTCCACATTGATCCAGGGCAAGTCATCAACCGCCTGTATGCGCTGCTTGCCACTTCCGAGCTCCTCAATCCAGGGAAAGGAATAAATATGTCCGTCTGGAGCCGTAATCATGCTTTTGTATTCGGGAGCTTCCTCCAGCACCTTTTGCAGATTCGGCATGTATTGCTCAATCAGGTCTTCCAGTGGAATGATGGCCCCGTCCTTCGCCAGTTTCAGGAGATCATAATCCCCATAACCTGCATCAAAGATGGCATCCGGCAAATCACCGCTGGCTACCGCCAGGTTTCTTTTTTCCGCGAACACATCACTCGTATAGTTCTTCCAGTTGATATGCACATTGGTTTTCTCTTCGAGTCTCTTGTTAATCAGCTTCTCGTTCGGATCAGAAGGAGCCAGGGGAGAGCTCTGTGTTATAAAATTCAATGTCACTTTGCCATCAGGTGACTGAGCTTCACTCGCTGCACCGCCTCCTCCCCCGCCACAAGCCGAGAGCAGGAGCATAGCTGACAACATGGAAATGGATGCCGTTGTAGCGGCTTTTCTGGACTTGTTCACTTTTTTCATGATAATGACCTCCGTGGATTATGTTGGATCGAGCGCGCTATATTTCAGGCTGTTCACTATTTGAGCGAACCTACCATGACACCTTTTTCGAAATATTTCTGAAAGAACGGATACATGATGATGAGTGGCAGACTCGAAATGACAATGGCTGAATATTTGATCATTTCCGAGAGCCGTTTCAGTTCTGCCATCGCAAGCTGATCACTGATCATGCCCGGTGCAGCCTGATTCTGAATCAGAATGGAGCGCAGAACGAGCTGTAACGGATGAAGGTTCGGGTTGTCCAGATAGATCATGGCGTCAAAATAGGAATTCCACTGCCCTACAAACGCGTACAACGCGAGGACAAAAATGATAGGTTTTGATAACGGAATGACGATCTGGAAGAAAATCTTCATCTCGGAGGCGCCATCCACATTGGCGGCTTCTCTCAGTTCTCGCGGTACCCCTTTGAAGAAGGTTCTGGAGAGAATGATGTTCCATACGTTGACTGCGCCTGGGATGATAATGGCCCATACCGTGTCCAGCATGCCGAGATTACGAACAAGCAGATAGGTAGGGATCAAACCGCCACCGAAGAACATCGTGATGATAAATATAATCATGAAAAACCCTCGCCCAGCCAGCCTATCATCAGATAAGGCATACCCTGCAAATATGGAGACGGTCACCGTCACGAGTGCAAAGGAAACCGAGTACAGCACCGCATTGGCAAATCCTCGAATCATGGCCGGATTGGATAGAATCATCTGATACCCGTCCAGACTCCAGTCGGATACATTGAAGGACAATCCCCGATTCAGCAGCACAGTAGGGTCCATAAATGAGGCGATAACGATGTAAATCAAAGGAACGACCACAACCAGTACAGCACAGGTGAGAAAGATGGCGTTCAGTGCGAGGATCAGACGATCCATTCCCGTGTGTTTGACTACCATGGATAATACTCCTTTCCTAATAGAGGCCTTCGCCTTCATTCAATTTCTTCACAATCAGATTCACAGTCACCAGCAAAATGACATTGATGACCGAGTTGAACAATCCCACTGCCGCAGAATAAGCGTAATCTCCGGACTGCAAGCCCACCTTGTAGACATACGTGGCAATGATCTCGGAGGAAGGCAGGTTCATGGACGTCTGCATCAGGTAGGCCTTCTCAAATCCAATCGACATGATTCCGCCAGCGGCAAGAATAAATACGATAGCCATAATCGGACGAATCGTCGGAAGGTCGATGTGGCGAATACGCTGAAGTAGATTGGCTCCATCCAGATTGGCTGCATTGTGAAGTTCCGGATCGACATTGGCCAAAGCAGCGACATAAATGATGGAAGCCCAGCCTGCTCCGGTCCAAATATCCGACAAAATGTAGATCCAGCGGAAATATTCCGGCTCGGACATGAACATGATTGGATGACCGGTAATCCATGTCGCGAATTGGTTAACCGGTCCTGTCGGGGATAGGAAGATGAACAGCATACCCACAACGACAACAACCGATATGAAGTTGGGTGCATACAGAAACAATTGAATATTTTTTTTCACTCCGGCTTTACGTACCTGATTGAGCATAAGAGCAAGTAGAATGGGCACCGGAAAACTGAATATCAACCCCAAAAAGCTCAGTTTAAGCGTATTCATTAAAATGATATCGAAATTGGGTGAAGCTATAAATTTCTCGAAATGCTTCAGTCCTACCCACTCACTGCCCATGATGCCTTTGATTGGACTAAAATCCTTAAATGCGATAATGGCTCCGTACATCGGGATGTATTTGAAGATAAGGGTCAGGATCAGAGCTGGTGCGAGTAACAAATACAAAAAATAATTCTTTTTGAACTGCTGCATCCTGTGACCGGTTGATGTCCTCTCTTTCAACGCCCTTCCTGTACCCTTTTTGGTATCCACCGTGTTATCCAACACATGACCTCCGTTCATTCCTGAAGTTGACAATTGTTTTTAGTAAGGGCTTTCAATATTTACAATTGCTCATTTAATAATTTACAATTTAGCAGGTAATCTAGGCATTAGTCAATACATTTTGTAAAAAAATAATTGTGCATTTGATAACATTTTGTGTATTTTTCGAGTTATGAATGTGCATTAAATGGTATATATAACGTTTGTTTAATTCCCTTAAATCTGTCATTCCCCTTATCATCAGTAGGATACTTCGAACTAATTATCATTTGTAACGAAACTTCTGAATATAAATAATAGCGCATTATCTGAATTATAAATGTAAACTAAATTGTGCATATGTAAAATTGAGATTGCTATTTGTTTCGATCTATTATACATTTGACTAAGATAATACTATGGACGACCATATGATCATTAGAGGTGAAGCACTAGATGGCAAAAGAAAAGGTTACGATACAGGACATCGCGGATGCTTTGGGCATCTCCCGGAATACAGCTTCCAAAGCCTTGAATGATAGCGGAAACATCCCGGATGAGACACGTAATCGTGTAATTAAAAAAGCAATTGAACTTAAATATAAACAGTTTGCCTATATGGAAAATGAGCATGTTCTAACCAAAGCTCCAAGCAATATCGCCCTGTTAACGGAAAATCTGCCCAATACATCTCACTTTGGTTCAATGTTAATCAGCGGTCTGGAGAAAAGAATCAGCGCAGAGGGGTACAATCTCTCCATTCATATTGTGCGTGAGGTTGATCAGGATTCACTTACACTTCCTAACAATTTTGATATTTCCAACGTAGATGGCATCATCTGCATTGAATTGTTCGATCTGAAATATACGCAGCTTATTACCGATCTGGGAATTCCCACAATCTTCATCGATTGCGCGTCTGACATATGTTTTCCGGAATTTCATGCAGATTTGCTGCTGATGGAGAATGAGCACAGCACGTACCAGTTAACCAGAAAGTTAATTGAGAGCGGTTATAACCATATTGGATTTGCCGGGGATTACAATCATTGCAAAAGCTTTAATGAACGTTGGGTAGGGTATCAGCGGGCCATGCTGGAAGCGGGCCTGCAGGTCGATCCATCCGAATGCATTGTGGATGATGACCGCCTGTTCTTCTCGAAGCCCGGCTGGTTGAACGAGCGAGTAGCGGAGCTGAAGTCACTGCCTGATGCGTATGTGTGTGCCAACGACTTTATCGCAGTCGATCTCATCAGAGCTTTGAGAGCGAGGAGTGTTACAGTGCCGCAGGATATCGTCATATGCGGCTTTGATAACGCACCTGAATCACGGATTATTGAGCCTGCATTAACGACGGTTCATATCTACAGCAACGAAATGGGCATCAAGGCTGCGGAGATGCTGTTATCCCGGATTGATCATCCGTCACAGCCTTATCAGGTCTCGCATATCGTGACCAAACCGATCATACGGGAGTCCACTCCCACACTTATGAATGCCAATCCACAAACCGTTTAACTTATCTCATGAATCTCTAAAAAAATAAATAGCCGTATCTTTCACGCAGAGTAGATCGTGAAGGATACGGCTTTTTTAAAGGGACTTCTATATGCCCTTTGTATGATGCAGTCACAATATGACGCGAACAGGATACGGCCTCTAACCAACATTCGTAGCTCCGTGCTACACGGATGCCTTGGATGCTCCTTTGGCCGAACTTACCTCTGTACGAATCAGATTAAAGATCATAAAGACCAGCACAACGAGTTGTGGAATAAAGGTCTCCCATGTCGGATACATGCCAAGCCAGCCAATCGTTGGCAGACTCGGCACAACATGAGCCCCCAGCGCTGCTGAGACTTGAAGGGAGTGAATACTCTCTCCAAGGAAACGAAATACCAGATAATAAATCAGCAGCGTAGCGGTCAGGAAAAACCATCGTACAGGCAGACGTACACTGAACTGAATAATGGCCACAGCCAATACAATCAGGATGAGCAATGCTGCCCCCATACCGATCAACATCTGCGAGGTATCAATTGCAGGCGCCATGCCAATATAAAAGATCGCAGTCTCCGCACCTTCTCGCAATATGGCGAGTCCCGCCACAGCAAAGAGTGACCACAGACTCCCCCTTGCCAGTGCACCACCTACTTGTCGCTGTACATAACTATTCCAGGAGCGGGTATTCGATTTGCTATGCATCCAATGCCCAACCGTCAACATCAGTAAAACGGCTGCAAGCCCCGTATACCCCTCAATCATCTCCCGTGTGCTACCCGATGATGCCACAGCAAGGGTCAGCGACAGTACAACGGCCAGCGCCGCACTAAGCAGCAGACCACTACCGGCACCAGCCCAGATCCAGCGCCGGGCCGCAGTCTCACCACTTTTCTTGGCATAAGCGAGCAATGCAGCCAGTACCAGAATGGCTTCCAATCCTTCGCGAAGCAGAATCAATGCTGCATCCCATGCCGTGTATGAGGTGGTAGCCGTTAACGGCTCCAGCCGATTGATCATTCGGGTTACAACCTCGGTTGCCTTCGCCGTATTTGGCGGATTGGAGACGACATATCCGGATGCTTCCGCCATTTCATTCTCAATAGCCGTATATGAAGCGGGAGATGATATCTGCACCTGACCTTCAACTAAAGGCCAGGCCACGATAAACTGCTCCAATCCCGTTGCAGCAGAAGTGGTATCCCCGGCTTGAATCTGCTGCTCTATTTGCTCCAGTAATTTCAGCAGGTCGGACAATGAAGAAACACCAGAGGATGCTGACGTATCCTCAACTTCCCCTTCCTTGAGTGTCCCTGCACTGTAGTCCGTGAGCAACGTGACTAGTTCCTGCATACGCTCTGTTGCCTGTTCTTCCTTGCGGGGCTCGGCCTGCATTGAAATACGAACCAGGCTGATGTCTTTTTCCAACTGGCTGTATACGCCAAAATGATCCTGACGGATCGGAGCTTCGGTGCCTTTCCAGGCCGTAACAATCCGTTTATAGGCATGCTCTGCCTGGGTCCAATCGCCCTGTTCCATTGCACTCAGACTTTTACGTGCGTCTGGCAGCAGCCTTTCGGCCGCTTTACGGCCTGCGTCGCTGCTCTCTTCCGCACCCTGAAACGCCTCAATGTACTGATTGGTCGCACGGGCAAGATCCGCCAATGCTTTCTTGGCAGCATCAGAATCATTGCCCGACAGTGCCTGTTCCGCTTTAGACAAAGCTTCAACTACAACGCTGGCGGTCGTCGCAACCTGATCTGCGTTCTGCTCCGGCACCAACGTGCTGGCAGCATCCCACAGTTGCCGGAATTCGGCGACGTCCTCCGTGGCTTCTGCCAGCTTGCCCTGTCCCGCTTCAACCAAGGCGCTGCCCACAGGCGGCAATAGACTATCCAGTTGTTTTTGCACGGACTGCTCATTGTTTTGGAGCTCCTCAGCAGAAGCGTGTGGCATGCCCGGTAAACGAATTACACTGGACCCCACCATCAGGAACACCAGCAGCATCAGCAAGGAGCGCATCAACCTTCCTTTGTACAGCCGCTTCGGCGCCTTCCGATCTGCGATCCTGCTCATCTTTGTCATCCTCCCCATTCCTCTGAAACCGATCAGTGCCATCTAACCTTCTATTAAATCAAGGTGTCCCCAATATATCCGCCATTCGTAATCCCCGGGAAACAGGCAAATACAGCACTGCCTGTGTGCACGGTATATTCGTTCAGCTTGTCGTTCTTTGCCAGTCGTTTCTGAATCGGAACAAACTGCTTCTCCAGGTCCCGTTGATAACTAATGAACAGCAAACCTGCATCCAGCTGTCCGGTCTTGGCATCGAGCCCACTCGAATACGAGTAGGAGCGGCGTAAAATTTGCTGACTGCCATCACCCTTCGCGAGACGCAGATGTGACGTTGCCGGAATGACAGGCTGTCCATCGGCAGACTTGGCCTTCAGATCTACCGGATCGAACTCGCCGCGGCTGCCGAGCGGCGCTCCGCTATCCCGG
>NZ_LGRP01000117.1:0-239 GCF_001636635.1 Paenibacillus sp. O199 | reverse complement strand
GCATTACATATTCACAACCAACATGAGAAGAGCGGAATAGATGGCCGGATGTTTGGTGGCTTTGATATATTGTGAGGAGCATTGCGAACCCTAGAGCTGTCCGGTCAAATAACCCCCTCACAATAAGTGTAATGTCATGGGATAATCAAAAGACTAAGGGAGGGCTTTTATAGAAGGCGTGAGGTCATGCTATCCCCCTCTGAAGACGCGGCCGCGATATCCTGCAGATGCATCCAGTA
>NZ_LGRP01000040.1:0-42699 GCF_001636635.1 Paenibacillus sp. O199 | reverse complement strand
AATATTTGTCTAACTTTAAGGGGTCACTTCAATCGACGTCTGGTTTTATTTTTGCCTTTTACTTTACACCACACTTTTTCAAAGCCAAGGCATTTCTCCATCAATTACTTTCTCATTCATAGTCCGTCGTTATTTCACCACAAACTTTACTCGTGTTCCATCCGGATATGTACTTAGCTGGTTTCCCACCCATGAGCCTGCACCACGATTATCTTTGGGACTAATATATTGGATATCCGCACCCGCTCCGCCTTCCGCACACATCGCCATTGGCCATTCATCCCGATCTTTCCCCTTTTTGACCGGAACACCTTTGAGGGACAAATCCCGATTACCTTCAGCTCCACTGCGATCAATGGTGCATACATCCGAATGTCCTGCCTTGATGGCCTTCTTGATATGATTGGCCGTTTCGGGATAGCGCTCGGCCGGGAATGTGATGGTATGATCTACGCTCCCCTTGCTTCCCCCAAATTGGGACGGTATGTCCAGAGACCATTCTCCCCCAACCCATGCATAGAGAGCTACCATTAACATGGCCACCAGCGTCAATATCTGCTTTTTAAATCGTTGCTTGCCCTTGCTCCTTTTACTTCTGCGTCTTTTACTCATGCTGTTTCTCCCCCATTCAACACTTGCATTATACCAGAACGCCAGTTCGCTAAACAATATAAAAAAACATAAAAAAACAGCCGACACTTCCCGGCTGTTCGTTCTGCATAGACTACCCCACGTTAGGAATCGCCTGTTGTCGAAGTAAAGGCAAGGTTACCTCAAACTTCGTACCTTTCCCCTCGGTACTCTCCACCGAAATTTGACCATCCATCAATTCGAGCAACTCTTTGCAGATGGTGAGTCCAAGTCCGCTGCCGCCAAATTTGCGTGCATGAGAGATGTCTGTCTGCGTGAATGCTTCAAACAATTGATTGATTTTATTATCTGGAATGCCAATGCCGGTGTCATGTACAGTGAATACCAGAATAACGGTATCCCCTCGCCGCTCCTCAACGTCCATCTGTAATTGCACTTCACCTTGTTCCGTGAATTTAATGGCGTTGCTGAGCAGGTTATCCAGCACTTGTCGGAGACGCAGAGGATCACCTGTGAGTACATCAGGAGTAGTCAGATCCGCATGACAGAGCAAGCGAATTTGTTTATTCTGCGCCGCAGGTTCATGCGTTTTAATAATCTGTTGAATCAGCTTCAACGGCTGAAATTCGATTTGCTCCACTCTCATTTTCCCTCTGCCCAGCTTGGCCATATCAAGACTATTGTTGACAATGTTCAGAAGAGCCTCCCCTGACTGACGCGCAAGCTCCAGGTACTCTTTTTGCTCCTCACTGTTGTCACCCATGCCCACAAGTTCGATCATGCCCATAATCCCGTTCAGCGGCGTGCGAAGTTCATGGTTCAGCTTCCCAATGAACTCCAGCTGTCCCCTACTGTTCATTTCTGTCAGCGAAGCTGCCATACGTAACTGCTGCTCAGCATATTTTCGCTCCGAAATATCGTATTGAATCCCTACAAAAAACAAACATTCCCCTGAATCATCGAAAATCGGATCAATATTCAGTTCATTCCAGAATTTCTGTCCATGCTTCGTATAGTTTAGAATCTCTGTCTTGATCGACTGACGCTTCTTCAATGCTTCGCGAATTTTCTGTACGGTTTCCGGATCCGTATCCGGCCCTTGCAGGAACCGGCAATTCTGTCCAATCGACTCTTCCGCACTATATCCGGTTAATTCACTAAAATATTCATTTACATACATTAGCGGAAAATCAGGCAAGGTAGCATCGACTACGGTCACGGAAGATTTAATCTTAGAAATTATAAATTCCCATTGTATAGCGAGTTGATTGTATTTTGTCATGCTTCCTCCTTCATCTCACCAAACTTTGTTGTGTTGAGTTCATGCTCCTAATGCAGCTATCGATAACCCGATGGTATGTGATTATATAAAAACAATATAATTAATTGTAACATAGTTATTCAAGCCATGTGTTCCTTGGGTAATATCTGAATAATACATTCACAAAACTTATCATCTCATCAGGAGGGTCACTCATGAAATTTTTATTAATCGTTATTATTATTATTTTGCTTGTTTTCTTCTTCTCCAGACGTAAGCGTTAATTTTGAGCGGGTCATGTAAAATGAGGAAGGAAGATCGGGTATGAGAACCCTCTTTTTTATATTCATGACACTTTGTATCATTAATTTGTGCTTCCCGAAATTTGGCTGGTACTTGCGTTATGGCTGGATTTCTCGGGGAGAGGCTGAGCCCAGCAGACCGTATATGGCGATGACCAGAATGACCAGTCTGTTGATGCTGCTTATCGCTTTTACGCTCGTTGTGGCTTGAATTATAGAAACCAGAACGGCAGCTATCCCTTGGGACAGCTGCTTTTTGGCTGCTTCAATGACGGGAAAATGACAACTTTGTTTGTGGTGCGTTTGCAACGATACCCGTAATATATAGTTATCGTTGTGGAAAGGACACCTTAGCATGAACATCGCATTTTATCCATATTGGGCTGCCAAAACGCTGCTTTCTCTCATTAATGTTATATATATCATGGTTATCACGACGTTTATTTACGGTCAGACCGGGTCTGTCCTTTACGCTGCGCTGTTTCCATTCATTCAAATGTCAGCTCGTATCGTCGCAGGGTTCACTGCACCACTGCTTGTGAACCGTTTCGCATTCTCCAGGCTGATTATTAGCATTCCTTTAGCCAAAACATTGATGATAACCGGAATCGCCATCGCATTTACCGATCTCACTGCTCACATTCCTCTTCTGCTTGTGGGAATAGCGATCCTCTCGTTCCTGGACGGATGGGAATCTCCATTAATAAACACATTAACTCCACGATTGGTTCAAAGAGAAGATCTGGTGAAGGCGAATAGTTTTCTCTCATTCTCTACTCAGACCGTGACGATCATTGGATATGCGATGACAGGATTCATCGTTATGCACTGGGGGGCTTCACAAACATTCTGGGCGGCTACAAGCTTATCCTGGGCTGTCCTGCTTCTAATGATTACGATCAGTTCACTTACCCGCGATATGCAGGAAAAAGTCGAGAAATCCACTTCCAGATGGGATGTATTAAGGGAAGGTTGGCTTATCCTTTGGAAAAATCGATCGTTGCGCCTGATAACGTTCATGGATCTGGTTGAAGGTCTTGCTGGCTCCATCTGGATCGGTGCTATCACGCTTGCTTTTGTGAAAGAAGCTTTGGGCCAAGAGGAAGGTTGGTGGGGACTTATCAACTCCAGCTATTCTGCCGGCACCATTCTTGGGGGAATTCTGGCCATCGCCTTGGCCACTCGCATACAAAAGCACTTGATCTCCAGTATGGCCATAGGTTCTCTTCTCTTCAGCTTACTGACCATCGCATACGGTTTAAACAGCCTTCCTTGGCTTGCTCTGGTATTGTGTATGCTTATGGGTCCTGCTTATCAGATCCGCGATATTGCTCAGCAGACGGCTTTTCAGACCCGTGTGCCCATCGAATCACTGTCCAAAGTAAACGCAGCACATGGAATTATTCTCTCAGCTTCCATGAGCATATCTACGGTAATCTTCGGTCTGATTGCTGATCAAATGGGGATTCGGCTAGTATATTTGATTGGCGGTGCCTTATTCATCGTATCCTCCCTGTGCTCTTTCCGGTTAAATCGAATTAAAGAGCAAAATGATTGAATCAAAAAAAGACGAGCACATATCTGCTCGTCTCTGCTGCATCCGAACATCATCGGTGCAGCCATTTTATTCTCAATCCAATCGGTAATCTGTCAACGGCTTGCCTTGTTTATAATAAAGGGCGGGTGACAGTATATTGAAGAAAATATGCACATCAGGCAAATCCGCTTCTTCCAAAATAACCTGCATTGAGGAAGCAATCCGATTATGAATCTCCTGATCACGTTGGAACATCAAGATCTCTACTGAAGCCGGAGAAGGAGTAAGGGCTTGTACGTCATGACGTTCTGCCTTCATTCTCTCCCGCGGAATATTGGTAATCAACGCAAATTGCTCCGTGATGCGAGGTACAACTTCCTCCAGCTGAGGTCCTGTGAATCCTTTAAAACGAATAAACGGCATTGCTATCCCTTCAATCTCTATTATTAGTCTCTTATGTGATTTTAAGCACATTGTTTTCGGTTGTCAAATCTCTTTCATCATATCATTTTTTTCTTAGAAACGCAGAAAAGCCCCGCTGAAGTCTCAGCGGAGCATACACGCAACCAGGGTCTCACCTTGTTCTACAGCGGCTTACAGCCAGAAAGATTTAGTGATGATTACGAGCAGGATGAAGAGTACGAGAATTGCGCTTGTGGAAGTCCATCCGCCAAATCCACCAACATTGCCGCCACAACCGTATCCAACTTCACTCATTTGATTGGCCTCCTTTGAATTTCAAGGTATGCCATAACATATGTCGATTCTAACATGAGTGACCGGGCTATACGGCAAGCTAACCGGCCCAATCATTGTGTATTCTGTTAGTTGAATTATGCCGAAGGAATGACTTGGATGTTCACATCATTTTCTGGTATTTCACGATAGAGGTCTGGTGTATTTTGTTTCTCCAGGACAATCAAACGAGTACGTGTATCGTTTCTGGACGCCAAAACCACTTGACCATCCGGGGCAATACAATAAGCGATTGGAATTGAAATTTCACTGTTACGATATGAACCGTCCGCATGGCTGGTCCCCATAACAATGCATTGATTTTGTATCGCCATCTGCCGCGCTTCTTCAACCCACTCTGTATACTGCTCTTCACTGAACATCCCCACACCAATGGAATGCATAATCAAATCCACTCTGCCAATATTCTCGTTGCGAAATCCTTGCAGTACCAGTTCGTCACATAACAATGTGCTTATGGTCCAGTCCTGTTCCTTAATTACCTCAGCAGCGGTATACTTCGCTTTCTCCAATACAGTCTCCCCAGCCTTGTTAATAATGATCGCACGGTCCTTGGGACGTTCATCCAACCTGCGATGACCTGATACAATCATCGTTCCATATACAGCCGCCAGACGGCTAGCCTCTTCCACGTTCTGATTCAGATAGCCTTCAGGAAAGAACAACACATCCGCTTCTGGATGTTGTTTCAATTCCGCTTCCAGCTGCAGCAATTGTTGTTCCAACCTGGGTTGTCCAATAATAATCTTCAACGTTTATCCCCCATTCATGAATAAAAGCCGGTTCATACCTGTATCAGGTACGAAACCGGCTTAAAGGTTGTACAGGCAGGATTCCTGCTCACCGCACTTCGCTTCAAGAGTAATTGTCTTTGGCATATCGTTACGTCTAACAATTACTTTTACAGTTTAAATGATATGTAGTTAGGAATTTCTGTGTTCAATTCTATCATAAATCTCCTGCCCGTCATAACCTCGATCTGTAGCTATATCTTTCGCAAAAAGTACCATATCACCAGTCGCAGCTGAATTTGCGCCCAACGCTCCCACAACCGCCGCAAGTGGATACAGCAAAATGGTCAGAACCTTCTTCATGTACTCATCTCCTCTTCCGTATACAGGGAATTTTTGTGTGATCATCCTAATAATACGATGAAAAGAAGTAAGTTTCAATCTTTATAGACACTCGAAGCTTTCCAACAAATCTATTGCTTCCTCATGATCAGGTTCCAAAGCCAGTACTTTCCGTGTGTAAGCCAGTGTTTCTTCTTCCAGTTCAAGTTCATAACAACACACGGCCAAGTCATACAGCACCGCTGAGTTCTGTTTTCTCGAATCAGTACCTAACGACAGCTCCAGAAATCGCTTGGCGTCCTCATACATATACATCCCATATAACAGCTGACCTACAAGAAACGCCACATCTCCTAGCCGCTCCATTACATAATATGAAGACCACATGATGTGGATTCCAGACTGAATATCAAGTATTTCCTCATCGCTTGCATCCGGTAGAAGGTTCGAAATCCGGTTGGCACTATGAATCAAAAACTCAGCATCATATCCGCCCAGACGCCAGAACGGTATAATCTGCTTCAATTCCATCCGCTCTACCTGATGATCCATCCATTCTTTCATACTGAAGAAATCATCGGGTCCAAAACGTTCAACAAATCGGTGATACGCCAGACGAGTGTTTATGTACCCCAGTGGTTCGTCCACCATCAACATACATCCAACGTTCAGATCTTTATAATGATGTGTTGTGAAACGAGTGTGGGCTCCTTGCTGTTCCAATACATATTGAATGGCATGATAATTTGCCGTTAAAGAAAAACTTCCATGAAGTACAAATTCAGGAGGCTCGGCAAACTTCCAGTTGTCCAGTCGATGGTCACCTTTGTCCGCAGTAATTAACACATATCCTGAATCTGATAACCTATTCAATCGTTCGAGACAGGACAGACCGATTGCCGGGAACATAATGTGCGAATCCTCCAACTCTTCCTTGTACAGAGCGATAAGCCCTTGATACGGATAGTCTTCTGCACTGTACTCAGGTGCACGGCGGTATTCATAACTCAGTATCATGTTTTTCAGCAACTCGGCAGGCTCCGAATGAAGAGCAGATTCTGGAGATTGGAGGAGTATGTCACACTCATATATCTCCCCCTCACCGACATAAATTAATTCCTGTGGAATGCTGTCAAAAAAGTAATTGGCAATCAACAGCAAAGGTTGCTTCAGATCGCCCGGTCGAATAACTGTATCCGCCACTACCAGATTCAACTCGGTGTCCTGTATCGCGTCAAAACGTGCGAAATCCAGTATTCCTTGGTCAATAAAGGATTGCATGGACGGATGCTCTCTCCAGCCCAATACATTATCTTCGACCAGATCGGTCATTACATATCGAAAAGCTGGCAGCTGCACGCCTGCAAAATCTTTCAACTCTGTCAGTTTGAACAGAATTTGGTGCGCCAAGCGGCCTACGCCCGCTCCAAGTTCCAGAATGGTCACTGTCTCGGCCGTCTTTCCTTTGCTGGCGAGATCTTGAAGAAAACCAAAAATCATCTCGGCATACGCCATTGCAATCATGGGGTTACTCGTAATATATTGCGGAACCTGATTCTCGGTCCAAGCGTGCAGCCCTTTCTGTTCATAATATGCCCGCTGCCAGTCCCATACCGGAGCTTCACTGAAGCGGTATCGTTGTCCTTCGTTTTGCATCATTGGTTGAAAACCTGCTTTCCATTCATAATTTCATCGACATTTCGGAATTTCAATTCCATGTTCTCATAGACCGTTCCCTTAATCTCTAACGCATTATATCATAAACGATGACTGATCCAATGAAGTGCTAAACCACACTCCAGTAAAATAGAAAAAACCTGCCTTTCTCAAGGCAGGCAATGCTCGTTAATACATTTATACTCCTTCTATAACGAACTGTTGGCAAGGGCGCTCAACGTTAGTCCGAATATACCGCTCCATCAAAGTTCTCAGGGCCTACACGGATCGTACCCAGCAAGTTAGAGCTGATAAATGCAGTGTACGTCAACTGAGGTGTTATTGGTGGATTGAAATCATCCGCAGAGAACGTAATGACCTGAGGAGCCAGAATGCTCAAGCTGAACGTAGACGTTGCAGAATAGATGACAGGATCCGTTGCTAAGGTTCCTCTGACAATTGTTATCGTTACACCTACGAGGGCTAATGGAAGCTGCACTGATACAGTTCCTTTGAATTGTACCCGTGGGTTTGCACCAGCACCAGCTGTTTGCAGACCAATCTGACCAAACAGTTGAGGAGTATTAATTACGAGGATCGGGATAGCAATGGAGTTCGCCAAACTCGCATTCTGCGATGTTCTTGCATCAAGAAATTGACTCATGAAATCTACCTCCTTCTGTCGGGGATATGATAGTATATGTGAGATTTGAGATATGGCATGGACAGACACTGATATTAAGAAAAAAGGGCATATCAAAAAGACACTGCCCGTATTGCTAAGGCAGTGCCTCCAGAATTTCTTAATCAAAGTTATGTTCGTTTTTCTCCAATCTCTCTTTTAATAATCGAATCTCTTGCTTCAAACCTGAGATTTCCTCCCTTAAACCAGATCTTTTTATTGCCATTGAAAACACAGCATATAAAATCAGACCTACCAAACCAATGAAAATAAATATAGTTAAAATCCCTACAAAACCCACAGCACTAGCACCATTCATAACTTTAAATTGTCACCACCTTTATAACATATATTTTAACAATGATACCATATATTTATTTTATCAGCTTTGTTTGCAATTTCGTTAGCATTCGCCTGCCATAAAAAAGCTCTGCTAGCATTATGCTAACAGAGCTTTCTCACAGTGAATTATTAAGTAATTCCCTCATCACTTTAAAGTAATCTAATCAACTTCCAAAGTAAACGTCCAATTTTCCAGTGGGCGGAGTGGTTGCCATCCAAACTGCAGCCAAATTATCGGGAGCATACGTTGTAGCGGTGATATAATCACCAATTAATACGGTAGGCACCGGTGAATTGCCGTTGGGGTTAAACGAAGTCGTTGTGAGTCGGCGATTCGCAAAGGTAGCTCCTCCGTTAAACGATTCAGCAACAAACACATCTAAAAGAAACCCGTCAATCTGATTGGAATAATAAATAACCCTTACAGTTCCTGTGAATGGCGATACAGTAATGGAGGGAAAGAAATTTTGAGAACCAACAGGGGCTCCAGTAATGCTTACGGGATCTGACCATAGAAGCCCATCCGGTGAGCTGCATAGGAAAATGTCGGTGTATCCATTCCGCGCATCATTCCAGGTTGCATAGACTTTACCACTAAAGGTTCCATTGGATATGTCAGCTCCCAAGCTCAGGTTCGTCTGCACGCGAAAAGCATAATTCGTGACAGGTAAAGGAGATGGGGCAGGGACAACAGAAGCAATCCATGTGGATTGTCGTTCAATTGGCGGCTGGAACGTAGCCCCTCCATCGTAGGAGATGCGAAGCAGTGCGTACGGACTATCCGGCCCTGTAGTAATATATCCTGCATATACCTCACCAGTAAAACCTATAGCTATAGAACTTCTGTCATGGAAACCTCTTGGGCTTGAAATTCGGCTCGGAATCTCCCACGTTGTCCCCTGATCTAATGACCTTTGCAAAAATGTGGACGAAGCCAATGTAGCAAGAGGGGTATACCCCACGTATGCATTCCCCCGATAAGGGCTTCCAGGTGTTCGATCCACTGCTATAAACGGCTCATCATTATGAACGATAAGGCCATATCCCTTGTTCACAAACACGGGAGGAGTCCAGGTCACTCCATCATCCAGGGATGTGTAACTGATGATTGTACCGTCATTATCACCGTTAAATATGTGAACTGTCACTATAAACGTACTCGGAAATGTGTAATCAATGGTTGGTGCTTCAGCGCCTGCATACCCGGCAGGCTGCTGCATAGTTGTTGTTGACCATGTCTGTCCACTGTCAGTAGAACGATAAACGCCGATAAGTGTAGGTCCTGTACTTGTGTCAACAGCAACCGCACACATGATATTCGGAAGTAGCTCGTTGGAAGCAATTGAGGGTTCAAATTGGTTTCCACCGAGTGCTCCTGTGATATTTACAACGGGCAAGTACCTCATCTCCATTCCAAAGATTAAGGAATATTCGTAAACCGGTCAATTAATATCATTTCTGACTGTAAAACACGTTGAATAATATTACCTGTAGAATCAATACCATATGCATGAATAATCGTACTTGTAGCACTAAAGAAATCTGCTTGAACTTCATAAAATGCTGCATCGTTTAGAGCATAAATCAAGGTCCGAGATGCCTGGGGGCCTACTTGAAATAAATCGTGCCCGATTGGAATTCTGGCATTTTGAGTAGTGTCCCATTTAAACACTTCTATCTCTATATTTACAGGAATATCAAGAGAATCATTTAAACAAGTCACAAGAATCTGAGTAGCCACACTTCCACCTGTTGGCGAATTGTAGATCAACCCTGTAGAGTTTGGCAATCGAACTATCCCTCCTCTTTGAACCACAGATTAACTACACTATTTGTACGCCCCTATCATTTAAAGTAGTACGGATTCTTTGTTGAAGGGGAAATACAACAAAAAAGCCTTGATGAAGCAGCATCGAATGATGATGCTCATCACCATCGAACTTTTGCAGGCTTTATTCCAAGGCTCAGTTAATATCAGTTTTGAGTTTATAACAATAGAAAAAAACCCTTGCTACGCAAGGGTTTTGAGAGAATGGGCCCTACAGGACTCGAACCTGTGACCAATCGGTTATGAGCCGACCGCTCTAACCAACTGAGCTAAGGGCCCTGAACAAAAATGTATAACGTTCAGATGATGGCTGTGAATCATCCAGTAAAACTAAATTGCGGGGGCAGGATTTGAACCTGCGGCCTTCGGGTTATGAGCCCGACGAGCTACCGGGCTGCTCCACCCCGCGTCAGTAAGAAATATTAAAACAGCGACTTAATTAATATACATCATCCCTATCCCATATGTCAAGGGGTAATGTTAGGGAATGAAGCGAACGCCATACCGCCCCTTTTTTGAACGATATACTTCCACTTCAGCTGGCTCGTTATGACCGTAAATCCAACCATCCTGCTCCATCCGTTTTGCAAGACACCCTGCCTGAAATTTGGTTGTATACAATTTGCTGAAATATACCCAGTGCATTCCACTCGTCCTTTCTTGAAGTCATCATTTATCCCTGCTTTTGTAGAATACCCCAATTCCATAAAAATAGCCGCCGAAGATATAAATCTCCAGCGGCTGCATCTATGATTTTATTACAAGATCATCTAACTTTTATTGAAATGTGGCTTTAGGGTTCTTTTTCAATTTCTCCAGCATCTCGTTCCCTTTGGCTGCCCATTCACCAAGTGCTTCTTTTGGTGTTTTTTTGTTCGCAAGAACTTGATTGAAGTATTCCATACCCTTGTCACTTACTTGCCACAGGTTCGGCATTTTTTGATACATTTTATCCAAGTTCGTATTGGTCGGAGGTATAGGTTTCAGTGTATAGAACGCCTGGATATTGTAATCCAAGCCATCCTTCGGTTTAATAAAGCTCTTCCGTGAAACCATCTCATAACTGCTGCGTGCTTTGATTTTCGCCCAGTCTTCACTGTTCATATACTTAATCAATTCCCATGCATCATCAGGGTTCTGAGCTGAACTATTAATGGCCATAAGATTGCTCAGATAAATGTTGCCTCCGATTTCAGGAGCCTCCGGATGAACTGGAGGTGTAACAACATCCCAGTCTACCTTCGTAAAGTCTTTCATTTTATCTGCATTTTTATTGGCATCAATCAACTGATTAATGTAGCTGTAATCTCCAATCACCATGGCTGTTTTGCCACTCAGGAACAGATCACCCTGAAGCGGATTATAACGTCCACTCTCATCCTGACTATCCTGCGGTTCGTCTCCTTTAGGGATGACTTTATCTAAGGCAAGCTTGCTTATCGTGCTCCATACTTTCTCCCATTGAGGAGAATCTACAGTCATTTTCTCCGCTTTGTCATCAAAAATTTTCAGCTGCAAAGAGTTATAATACTGGGACATCGTATAGTATGGAGAACCGCCTTGATAGGTACTGAAAGAGAATCCAAATACATGGTCTTTTCCTTCACCTTTGGTAAGGCGTGTACCCAGGTTGAAAATATCATCCCAAGTCATATTATCCGTTGGAGGCTCCACGCCTGCTTTCTCAAACATACCCTTGTTATAGAACAAAGCGGAAGAGGAGAACGTTGGTGTCAAAGCGTAGATGCTCTGATCTCCCAAATCCTTAATTCCTTCGAGAACACTTGGCACAATATCCGTAGTATCAAACTTGTCTTCCTGCATCAGTGGGTCCAGTTGTTTCACCATGTTTTCCTGAATCAACGACTTGACTGTCGCCGTATCCGCCACGATGACATCTACCGGGTTATCCCCTGTCATAATCTTCTTCAAGCTTTCCATCGTATCCGGAATGTCCTTCTGCTCTTCCTGGTTACCATAGCCATACATGCTTCCCTGATCTACCGCAGGTACAACTTCAATCGTTATATTTGGATGTGTCAATTCAAAAGCATCGGTAAACTGCTGACGGAAATAGCTGTCATCCTGGCCACCCCATAACGTCGCTACACGCAATACACGCTGCTCGTTATCCTTGGACTCACTCGCTGTACAACCCGCAAGCAGCGGCAATGCCAGACTAGCTGTAGCCAACACGGCCAGCACTCGTTTTCCCCAAAACCTGTTCTTCATCTCCCAATTCCCCCTCTAAAATTATCTTGGCGGTGTAATGACAATACGTTCACCGTCAAATTCCAATGTGGCACGATTATCAATGGACAGCGCCTCCAGATACTCCTTGGGCACCTGAAGTCGTCCCGCCCGGTCGATAATGACAAAAGCTTCATGAATATCCGGGGCTCCTGCCTCCGATAAGCCATGTTCGTCATCCAGATTCGGATTACGTTTCACAAACTCGGTGCTGGTCAAGCCGTCCCGAATCGCCACGATCCGGTCCACCTTACCAGCAAGGGTTAGATCATGAGTAACAATCACAATCGTGACCCCGAGTTCCTTGTTCATTTTACGAAAAATGCCCATGATGGTATCACATGTCTCTGAATCCACCGAACCTGTCGGCTCATCGGCAAGCAGCAGCTTGGGGCGATTTGATAGCGAGATGGCAATCGCTACCCGCTGCTGCTCCCCACCGGATAATTGATGCAGCTTGTTGTGCATCCGATCCTTCAGTCCAACCCACTCCAGCAGCTGCATGGCATAGGCGCGATCGCGCTTTCCTCCCAAAATCATGGGTGTTTCCACGTTTTCCAGTGCAGTGAGGTATGGCAGCAGGTTACGGCCATTATTTTGCCAAATGAACCCTACGGTATGACGTTTGTACTCCACCAATTGGGCGTCTGTCATTTTCAGCAAATCCCAATCCCCGACAACGGCTGTACCGGCTGTTGGACGATCAAGTCCACCCAGAATGTTGAGCAATGTGGATTTACCACTACCACTGTTACCGATAATGGCCATCATTTCACCTTGATTGACAGTCAGATTGAGACCTTGAAGGGCAACGACTTCCACATCGCTGGATTTAAAAATTTTGACAAGTCCTTCGCATTGGATCACGTTTACCTCTCCTCTCCCATTTTGACTGCCTGGTGAACACGCAGCCTGCGGATTTGCCACAGCAGCATCGTTGCTCCAATGATCAGCATGACCACGGTCACGCCGTATAGTTGCAACATATCTTTCTCTTCAAATACAATTCGGAACGGAGGTACCTGTGCGGACACATTATCTGTCGTTTGCAGGAAGGGCAGGAACAGACGGCTGGATACCTGACCAATGCCAATACCAAGAATGATGGACAGACCCGCCGTGAACACCTGCTCTAACAGCAACATACCGCTCAATTGTGCCCGGGATAATCCCATCGCCCTCAGGACACCAAACTGTACTACACGCCCGGATAGATTGAAGAACCAGTACAGAATGTATCCGATCAGGGAAATAATCACCGAGACAAGGAATCCGAGACTCAGTATGCCGAACACCCCGCCTCTTGACGGATGTTTGCCCTGGGATACCAGCTCTGTACGCACATCGCGCACAGACGATAATTCAATGCCTTCAGCTGCAAGTTTCTCCATCAAAGGAGCAACTTTGGCATCCGGCTCCATCTTCAGCCAGACCTCATATGGAATCAGAGGCACCTGATCATAGATGTAATCCAGATTGGCAATGAAAAACGGCATTTGATCCGGGTACTGGGCAGGCCAGTAAGGTATAATGCCAAAGACCACAAATTCAATCGCCTGGCCCTGTACACCAATGGAGACGAGGTCTCCGGTTTTGAGCTTGAATTTGTCTGCAAATTTGGAAGAGATCAATACGGCCCCTTCATATTTCCCAAGCAAGTCAAGGTACTTATAAGGATGAGCCGGGAACAGATCGTTGCGGAACCACGCCACTTGGGCAAAATCCACATTGTCGATCCCCACCAGCATTCCCTGTCCACCTGATTTGCCAGAGACAATAATGTTGCCTTTCGTTTGCAACACTCTCGCTGCATGTTCGACACCATTCAGGCTGCGGAACACTTCAAAAGGTGGCTCGGAATAGATCATCTTCGTGGGTTGTGAAGTACCACCGCCCCCACCTGATCCACCTCCGCCGCCGTTACCGCCGCCTCCAGAACCACCGCCACCGTTTCCTCCACCCTGTCCACCGCCTGAACCTCCGTTTTGTCCGGAACCCGTTGGCTTAACCTCAGGTGTGCCTTCCCATACCGTCTGCATAATAACATCCGAACCATAGCGATATAACGTACGCTCGGTTGAGTTCAGATCAATGGTACGAGCCGCCGCCGAGTTATACACACCGAGTCCGAGTGTCAATACAAGCAGGATCATCAAAGGATAATAAGAAGATGATGAACGTGAAAGCTGCGTCAGTGTCAGATACAGTGGAACCGGGAGAAACTTGCGCCCGATCAGCTGAATCAACTTCAAAATCCACGGGAACAATCGTAAGAAGAACAGTCCCAGTGCAAAGATCGCGAGTGCCGGTACAAAGAACAGAAACGGCTGTACCTGAAGCTGATCTGTCGTCATTCCGGTCTGGAACGTCAACATTTGCCGTTCATAGAACAAGTAGTATCCATATCCGGCGAGCCCCAACAGCGCGATATCCAGGAACCAGCGCTGCCATACCGGCGCACGATCTGTACGTGCTTGCCGCCGCTTAGCCGATACAATCGTCGCCCGCGCATAGGTTACTGCCGGAATGAGAGAAGCTATAATTGCCACCAACACGGCGATAAGGCCAAGCAGGATGGCTTCTTTCGATATTCCAATCGGAATGGATTTCCGATCCACGAACGACAGGAATCCACTCGCTGAACCGATGCTTTTCGCCATAAACCATCCAAGAAACGGTCCGATGACAAGAGCAATCGCTCCCAGGAATATACCTTCAAGCAGATAAAGAGAGAATATCTGCCGGGCAGAAGCTCCGCGACTGCGCAGAACCGCAATGTCACTTTCCTGCTTCTGTAACGACTGTCTGGCATTCATGGCAATAAAATAAAAGACCATCGCAATCATCGGTGCTGCCAGTGTGAACAGCATGGTCTGCAATTGCAGACTCTGACTGCGGAATTGTTTCAGCAGATCCCCGAAGGTGATGTCCACTTTCGTATCCTTCAACCGCTGATACAGATCGATATCCAGCCTTTCCAGCACAGAGGTCAATCCCGAGAGCTGGCTCGTTTGAATCTCTTTCAGATCAAATGCATAATACCAACGTGAATTCTGAAGAGGTATCCCTTTTTCCTTTAACAGAACATTATTAAATACCGATTCATCCACATATAGTCCGTTCATCATACCGTCAAATCCCTGTACCCAATACGGGCTGCTAGGATCATCGGCTTTGAAAGAACCTATAATCTTCACACGCAACGTAATATCGAGACCGCTGTAAATTGGATATTCCAGAACATCTCCGATATGCAGATCGTTACGATACATGCCCTCTTCGAGCATGACCGCTTCAATCGTATCGTCCTTGACCTGGTTGCCCGGCTTCACTCCCGCAGAATAATTAACCTGTGCATCCAGGCCTGTCATCGTCCCCAGACTCATGCTGCGGACCCGGCTGGCATCCACTTTCGTTGGGTCTTCCGGGTTCACTTCCGTGCTGCGGATGGAACGGGTGTTCACATACGTATGAAAAGGAAATCCAATGTCACGGGGCACATCCTCGCGAATATATCGATCCACCTCTTCCAGACCACGTGTATCTGTCTTCACACCACCAGGTGCCTGGTAACTCATGAGCAACGAGCCGGCTGGCAGTCCCTCACTGTTATCCTGCAGCGTCTGGGCCACGACCCGCTTCAGCGCACCATCGGCATACATCGGAATACTAACGGTGAACGCTACCGCCACAATCAGTCCGATCAGTGTGCTGAACGTCATCCAGCGAGTGTTCCACATTTTGCGGAACAACAGTCGAAGCAATGGCAGCCCCATTAGCGGCCCACTACTTTCTGTCCAACGGTCAGACCTTTCAGAATCTCCACATCCGTGGATGTCTGCTGCCCAACTTCTACGTCCACTTCACGCTTGCTTCCATCACTCTCCACCACTTGCACGTACGTTCTTGAACCGATGGAGCGCAGAGCGGATACTGGAATGACAATCGCGTTCTCTGTTCGCTGCGTGACAATCGAAACCGTTAGAGGTGTACCGCGTTCAACCCCTTTGGGCATTTTCGCCAGCGAGACGATAACATATTGATCCAGGCTTTCTTTCGCTGGAGGCGTTCCGCCTTCCCCCGAACCTCCGCCGTTACCACTTCCACTACCCGATGCTTGGGCAACAGGCATCACTTTAACTTTGCCAGCCACTTTGCCTGCCCCATTAATGTCCACATCCGCCTTCATGCCAGCCGAGAACTTTTCCAAATCTTCCTTGGCAAACGTAGCTGCGACAACCAGGTTGGATGTATCTGCTATGGTCGCAATCGGGTCATAAGCTTTGACAGCCGCGCCCTTCTCCACCTGCACAGCAATGACTGTTCCACCGAATGGAGCGGTCAAAGTGGCTTTACCCAACTGATCCTCCAGATCGGCGAGTTCCTGACGAAGTTCTTCAAAGGCAATCGTGGACTCTTCGAACTCTACCGGGTCCATCTCATCCCGTTTGCGAAGCGTTTCCTTCATTTGCACTTCCGATTTGCGAATCTGCAGGTTTTTGGCCCGGATTTCCTTCTCCACGCTCTCTACATCAAGAACAGCGAGAAGTTGACCTTTTTTCACTTTATCCCCTGGTTTTACATTCAACTCTTTGATATGCATACCGTCCAGCGTAAAATACACCTTTTCTTCCCACTGGCTCATCATCTTGCCGCTTCCGCTTACTTTCTTCTCCAGCGTCTCTGTCCGAACTTCATATTCCGGCTTCTTGGAGATCGTTGGCGGTGTAATTGGCGGAAGTACTTCTTCCTCTGTCTCAGCCGGCAGCAAAGAGCAGCCGGCCATCGTTGCAGCCACTATCGCACTAAGCACAATAAGCGCTGCGCGTTTCCCCCTCTTCGGAGCGGCCCCTTTACTTGATAAATCTGCCGTCCGCCATTTCATAAACATGGTCCGCAACCTCCAAAATCGTAGGATCGTGTGTAGTCATACAGATCGTTACTTGTTCAACTTCAATAATATTGCGAAATACAGCCATAACCTGTGCTCCCATTTTGGAATCGAGTTCAGCTGTCGGCTCATCCGCGAGCAATAATCTCGGTCTGTGGGCTATCGCCTTGGCGATGGCCACCCGCTGCTGCTCTCCCCCGGACATCTCGAATGGACGGTGCTTGACCCGTTTGGTTAGTCCGACCAGATCCAGACAATGACCTACCCGGTCCTTCCATTCCGAACGCGGCACGTCCGCCATGCGCAGCGACAGCTCTACATTTTCCCAAGCAGACAACAAGGGCATAAGCGCATACGCCTGAAAAATAAAACCAATTTCTCTGCGCCGCAAAGCGGTCCGCCGCCGGTCTCCCCAATCCTGAAGAGGCTGGCCGGAGAACAGAATGTCTCCACTGGATGGCTGATCCAGCCCACCCAGCATATTGAGCAGCGTCGTTTTCCCTGAGCCCGACCGCCCTTTCAACATCACCAGCTGTTGCGGGTTCACTTCCATATCGATGCCTTTGAGCACATGAATAATACGGCTACCCGTCTGGAAACTGCGATGAACATTGCGAACCTCCAGCACAGGTCCTTCATATGGAGGCAACAGATCCTTCTTGGAGGGCTTGGACTTCACTTCAGGTTCAGCTGCTGCAACCGCAACTTCCTCTTGGCTTGTTTCATTGGTTATGTCGTGCGGGTCGATGGATGTATTCTGCGGTTCACTTATGTATGCCGATTCCTCCTGCCCGACTGGTTCCTGCTGCTCCGTGAGTCCGACCGCACTGTCCTCGCCTGACTGGCTCTTGGCAGGTCTGATTTTGGAAAATAAATTCTTCATGCCAGCAATCACGCTCATCCTTTCTTCATATCCCGTTCACTTCATCAAGACACTAAAAATAGAAATCTATTCCATACTACACTGCATTATAAACGACGGATCACAACTAAAAGTTACAAGCTTTTTACAACGTTCCAGTGAAAAAGTTAATATTTTGATGAACAAACGAAAAAAGCACCCCAAAGTGCGGGATGCCTCTTGAATATTCAATGTATTTGCCTCTATGGCGGCAATCATTACAATTTTGATACCGTTCACAATCAAACTGTTCAGTCGGGTGTGAATGATATTATTTACCAAATGAAGAAGGATCTTCACGCCAGGATTTGAGCAGTTCAAAATCACTCTCCTGGATATTACCCTCAGCCAAAGCCACATCCATCAGAGCTGTGTAATTGGACAAGGTTTGCAGCGGAATTCCCGCTTCTTCAAAAGCTTTAATTCCTTTGTCGAGCTGATAGCTGAAAATCGCCAGTACAGCCAATGGAGTCGCCCCGGCTACACGTACTGCTTCAGCGGCTTTGATTGAACTGCCACCTGTCGAGATCAGGTCTTCAATGACAACAACCTTCTGCCCCTCAGTGATCAGTCCTTCAATCAGGTTCTCTTTGCCATGTCCTTTGGCTTTATCACGAATGTATGCCATCGGCAGATTCAGCTTTTGCGCCACCCAGGCAGCATGCGGGATACCCGCGGTTGCTGTACCTGCGATGACTTCTGCATCGGGATATTGATCACGAATGATCGCAGCAAAGGCTTCAGCAATGTCGTTACGAATCTCGGGATAAGACATCGTTAGACGGTTATCACAATAGATTGGTGATTTGATGCCGGATGTCCAGGTAAATGGCTGCTGCGGACGCAGCGCCACCGCTTTAATTTTCAACAGTTGGGAAGCAATATGGTTAGGAATCTCAGTAAGTTCGATCATGCGTTCAACATCTCCTTCAAAATGGTTTCTGCCGCTTCACGTGGATTGGGAGCGCCCGTAATTGGTCTGCCTACAACAATGTAATGGCTGCCTCTGGCAATGGCTTCACCTGGCGTCAGGACACGAGTCTGGTCTCCGAGGCCACTTCCCGCTGGGCGGATGCCTGGTGTGACCGTGTGAAAATCACTGCCACAGGCTGCGCGGATCGCCGGTACTTCCAACGGGGAAGCAACGACGCCATCAAGACCTGCCTCATGGGCCAGTCCTGCATAACGGACTACTGCTGCCTCAACGCTTCCCTGGATGCCAATCTCAGCATTCATCGTTTCCTGGCTGGTACTGGTCAGCTGGGTAACCGCAATAATCTCAGGTCTGCGAAGAGAAGGATCAGCAGCTAGAGCCGCCTCAGCACCTTCACGGGCAGCACGCATCATGCTTGTACCTCCAGCTGCATGCACATTGAACATATCCACTCCCAGACGGGTGATGCTTTCAGCACCCCCACGAACCGTGTTTGGAATATCATGCATCTTCACGTCAAGGAATACCGAGTACCCCTTCGACTTCAGCTTGCGAATGAAGTCCGGGCCAGCGGCGTAGAACAGCTGCATGCCCACCTTCAGATAACAGGGAATGCCTTCTAAGGCTTGTACTAATTCCTGAGCCTGCTCCGCTGCGGGATAATCGAGTGCCACCATCAGACGGCCAGCCATTTCGTTGAAATTCGGGTGATTCATATTCCAGCGCTCCTTCCAAAAGCTTGATTTTTCCGTTTTTTGCCCGATATAAAGGACATCCCGCCAGCCCGAAGGCTGACTGATGTCCTTGATCAGTGACAAATCGTCTTATTTATTTTACAAGAGCTGGCATAGCCTCAGAGGAGAAGTTGATCGTTTGCAGCATGATCAACAGGGCACGGATCGTATCCAGTGAAGTCATACATACAATCCCGTTCTCTACCGCCTCACGACGAATACGGAATCCGTCACGCTGCGGGGTTTTGCCTTTGGTCAGCGTATTGAACACAAAGTTTGCTTCGCCGCTGCGGATCATATCGAGAATGTTCGGCGAACCTTCACTTAATTTGTTCACCGTCGTCACCGGAATGTTCGCTGCTTCAAGCGCAGCTGCCGTACCTCCGGTAGCCATGATTTTGTATCCCAGTCTATAGAAACCTTCAAGCAGTGGAACAGCTTCCTCTTTGTCTTTGTCCGCTACCGTTACCACGATTGCTCCGGTGGCCGGGATCTTCATGCCTGCACCGATGAGACCTTTGAACAACGCTTTAGCGTAATTCGGGTCACGACCCATAACCTCACCTGTGGATTTCATCTCAGGTCCAAGCGTTGGTTCCACACGACGCAGCTTCGCGAAGGAGAAGACCGGAACTTTTACGGAAACATGATCCGATTCAGGCCATAGACCGTCGACATATCCGAGGTCTTTCAGCTTCACGCCCAGAATGGCTTGTGTTGCCAGGTTCGCCATCGGAATGTTGGTTACTTTGCTCAGGAAAGGTACTGTACGGGATGAACGCGGGTTCACCTCGATGATGTACACTTGACCCTTATGGATAACAAACTGGATGTTAACCAAACCGATCGTTTTCAGTTCTTTTGCAATCTTGATTGTAATCTCTACAATTTTCTCTTTGAGATCCTGGGACAGGTGCTGTGGCGGATAAACCGCGATGGAGTCACCGGAGTGAACCCCTGCGCGCTCGATATGCTCCATGATACCCGGAATTAATACCGTTTCACCATCACAGATCGCGTCAACCTCAACCTCTTTACCCATCATGTAACGGTCGATCAGGACCGGATGCTCCGGATTGATTTTAACCGCCTGTTCCATATATGTCAGCAATTCTGCATCGGAGTATACAATCTCCATCGCACGACCGCCGAGTACATAGGAAGGGCGAACCAGTACCGGGTAACCCAGACTTTGAGCCGTTTCAACCGCATCATCTACCGAAATGACTGTTTTTCCTTTTGGTTGTGCAATTTCCAGACGGGAGAGCAAACGCTCGAACTTCTTGCGATCCTCTGCCTCATCAATGTTTTCCAGATCTGTTCCGAGAATCGTTACACCAGCGGCACGTAGTGGTGCTGCCAGGTTGATTGCTGTTTGACCACCAAACTGTACGATAACACCTACCGGCTGTTCCTGTTCGATAACGTTCATTACATCTTCGAAGAACAGGGGTTCAAAGTACAAGCGATCCGATGTATTAAAGTCCGTAGACACCGTCTCCGGGTTGTTATTGATGATAACTGCTTCATAGCCTGCTTTTTGCAGAGCCCATACCGCGTGTACTGTGGAGTAGTCAAACTCAATCCCTTGACCGATCCGGATTGGACCAGAACCAAGTACGACTACTTTTTTCTTATCTGAAGGAATGACTTCATTCTCAGTTTCGTAAGTAGAGTAGTAATATGGCGTTGTTGCTTCAAACTCAGCTGCACATGTATCTACCATTTTGTAGACTGGGCGAAGGTTTTCCTCTTCACGACGTGCTCTGATTTCAGCTTCTTTCGTCAGCGTACCTCCTGGTTGACCTTCAGCCCGCAGCTCAGCAATGGCACGGTCTGTGAAGCCAAGACGCTTCGCTTGATACAAGGTTTCGGAGGACAATTCGGATTCCTCACGAATGCGATCTTCGAAGCGGATCAGCCCTTCGAGTTTATCCAGGAACCACCAGTCAATCTTCGTCAGATCTTGAAGCTGTTGCAATGTATACCCTCTGCGGAATGCTTCAGCGATCAGGAAGATACGCTCATCGTCGGCTTTGACCAGACGCTCGTTCAGCGTTGCTTCATCCAGGGTTTCGGCATCTTTCAGATACAGACGGTGTACGCCGATTTCCAGGGAACGAACAGCTTTATGAATTGACTCTTCGAATGTACGGCCAATCGCCATAACTTCGCCTGTCGCTTTCATCTGTGTACCCAGTTTGCGGTTCGCTGAGATAAACTTGTCAAACGGCCAGCGTGGGATTTTGCTCACGATATAGTCCAGTGTTGGCTCAAAGCATGCATATGTTTGGCCTGTTACCGGGTTCACGATTTCGTCCAGTGTGTAACCCATGGCAATTTTGGCAGCCATCTTAGCAATTGGATAGCCCGTTGCTTTGGAAGCTAGTGCCGAAGAGCGGCTTACCCGTGGGTTAACTTCGATAACATAGTACTGGAAGCTGTGCGGATCAAGCGCAAACTGTACGTTACATCCACCTTCGATGTTGAGGGCACGGATGATTTTCAGGGAAGCTGAGCGCAGCATTTGATATTCACGGTCAGACAGCGTCTGGCTTGGCGCCACAACGATACTGTCACCTGTATGAACACCTACCGGGTCAAAGTTTTCCATGTTGCAGACTACGATACAATTATCGTTCTTGTCACGCATAACCTCATACTCGACTTCTTTCATGCCAGCAATGCTTTTCTCCACCAGACATTGCCCGATCGGGCTGTAACGAATTCCTGCTGCTACGGTTTCACGCAGTTCTTCTTCGTTCGAACAGATCCCGCCGCCTGTTCCGCCAAGCGTGTAGGCTGGACGGACGATGATTGGATAACCAATCTCATTCGCAAAATCAAGTGATTCCTCAAGTGTTGTTACGATTACACTTTCGGGTACAGGCTGTTCCAGTTCACGCATTAGATCACGGAACAAATCACGGTCTTCCGCTTTCTCAATGGATGTGAGCTGTGTTCCGAGTAGTTTGACATTCTCACGCTCAAGGACGCCAGCACGTGCCAGTTCCACAGCCATGTTCAGACCCGTTTGACCGCCAAGGGTTGGCAGCAAACCGTCTGGACGTTCCTGACGAATGATTTGCGTTACAAAATCCAGTGTAATCGGTTCAATGTACACTTTATCAGCCATGTTGGTATCCGTCATAATCGTAGCCGGGTTGCTGTTGATGAGTACAACTTCCACGCCTTCTTCTTTCAGTGCCTGGCATGCTTGTGTACCGGCATAGTCGAACTCGGCCGCTTGACCGATGACGATTGGACCTGAACCAATCACCAGGATTTTTTTGAGATCTTTGTTAATCGGCATGTTATTGTGCTCCTTTCACTGCGGCTGCCAATACGGCTTGACGCGGCTGTTGCGGGTGAGTAATCTTGTGCTCCCGAATCATCTCGATGAAGCGGTCAAACAGATAGCTGTTATCATATGGCCCTGGCGCTGCTTCCGGGTGATACTGAACGGAAAACGCCGGGAATGTTTTATGTTTCAGACCTTCAATGGTCTTATCATTATTGTTGATATGTGTCACTTCAAGCTCCGTATTTTTCACGGATTCTTCGTTTACGGTGTAACCGTGGTTCTGGGATGTGATGAAGCAACGTCCGCTCTCCAGTTCTTTAACCGGGTGGTTTCCGCCGCGGTGTCCAAACTTGAGTTTCTCTGTATCGGCTCCTGCCGCAAGTGCGAACAGTTGGTGCCCCAGGCAGATTCCGAAGATCGGATATTCGCCGAGCAGTTCACTGATCATTTTAACCGCGTGAGGAACGTCTTTCGGATCCCCAGGGCCGTTGGACAGCTGGATGCCATCCGGGTTCATGCGGCGGATTTCGTCCGCTGTTACATCATGCGGAACGACGACAACGTCACAGTTACGTTTGCTGAGTTCACGCAAAATCCCTGTTTTGGCACCGTAGTCAACCAATACAATGCGTTCACCCGTTCCCGGGCTGTTGTAAACATGTTGAGTAGAAGTCATAGGAACCTGGTTACGCAGCTCAGCGATGCTGGTGTCTCCCATCATCTCCAGCAACTCTTCCACAGGTTTCGATCCTGTTGTGAGAATTCCTTTCATTGTGCCGTGGTGACGAATCCGGCGAGTCAGCATCCGTGTATCAATCTCGCTGATTCCTACGATGCCATACTCTTTAAGCAAATCGTCTACGCTGTATTCCGCACGCCAGTTACTTGGTGTCGGCTCATGACGACGTACCACAAAACCATGTACGAATGGACGAATCGACTCGAAGTCGTCACGCGTAATGCCGTAGTTACCAATCAGTGGGTACGTCATGGTTACGATTTGACCGCAATAAGAAGGATCCGAAAGCACCTCTTGATAGCCTGTAATTCCCGTATTAAAAACGACCTCACCTGTTGTTTCACCTTCAGCACCGAATGCTTTCCCGGTGAACAGTGTGCCGTCTTCCAACAATAATCTTGCCTGTGCCTGCATCCCATTTCACTCCTCTGTGTTTATCAACGTTGAATACTTTGAGTTGAACATGGGGGACGTTACGTTTGGTGCGGCTCCGTGGGCAGAAAACCCTTTGATCGCTGTTATCCCCGGATTACTTTGATCCCATTCTTCAAATGGAGTAATCCGGTGATAAAGGCGAACGCTTTGCTTCTTCGGGTTCTTTCTGCCCACTCCACAGTTACGTTAGTGTCCATGTTCAAAAGCATTATTCAACTTTTCTTTGTTTCGTATGTTTGACTCTCGGCATGGTCTGCCTTGAGTTAGTTGTAAAGATGTTATGGTGTATAGGTTGTAGATTTAGAGTTATAAAGCCTTGTTGTTTTAAAAGAATTAAAGAGGAAAAGCTTATTGATTTATTGATCTAATAAGTTACTGATTTACTGTTGTACCGTGTTATTCCACACGCTTTTGCCGTCCACCCATGTCTGTACCGGCCATCCTTTTAGCTTCCAGCCTGTGAATGGTGTGTTTCTTCCTTTGGTTGCGAACGTTGCAGGATCAACCGCTTTTTCCTCGTTCAGGTCAATCATCGTGATATCCGCTGGTGCTCCCTCTTCCAGCTTGCCAGTATCCAGTCGGAATACCCGTGCCGGATCTGCTGTCATGCGTTTCACGAGGAAGTCCAGGCTCCAAAGCCCTGTTTCCACAAACTTCGTGTACAACAGCGGGAAAGCCGTCTCGAATCCAACGATACCGAACGGTGCCAGCTCCATACCTTTTGCTTTCTCTTCTTCGCTATGCGGCGCGTGATCGGTAACGATCATATCCAGTGTTCCGTCCAGCAAACCTTCGATACAAGCTTGCACGTCGCGTGGTGAGCGTAGGGGCGGGTTCATCTTCCAGTTGGCATCCATACCTGGGATATCCTCATCCGACAATACCAGATGGTGCGGACATACCTCAGCAGTTACTTTAATACCGATGGACTTCGCCAGGCGAATCAAGCGAACCGACTGCTCCGTACTTACGTGGCAGACGTGGTAGTGAACTCCCGTTGCTTCTGCAAGCAGGATATCACGGCCTACGTGGATGGCCTCGGATTCATTAGGGATACCTTTGATACCATGACGCTTCGAAAACTCGCCTTCTGTCACATATCCGCCAACTACCAATGAGTCGTCTTCGCAGTGAGCGATGACTGGCATATCCATACTTGCTGCGAGGCTCATAGCATCTTTCATCATTTGAGCGTTTTGTACGCCCACCCCATCATCCGTGAATCCAATCGCACCCGCTTCTTTCAATGCGGCGAAATCCGTAAGTTCACGTCCAAGCTCGTTCTTCGTAATAGCTGCATAAGGCAGTACTTTAACCAGGTCGGCTTCTTTGGCTTTATCCAAAACCAACTTAACGACATCTGCGCTGTCGGTTACCGGTCTTGTGTTTGGCATACATGCAATCGTTGTAAAACCACCTTGTGCTGCCGAACGGGCACCCGTCTCGATCGTCTCTTTATGCTCGAATCCAGGTTCACGCAGATGCACGTGCATATCAATCAAACCGGGAATGACCAGTTTGCCTGAAGCATCGGTTACGCTATGCGCTGATTGCTCTGCTTTCAGTATCGCTTCGTCTTCCACTCCAACGATCTTTTGAATTTTTCCTTCATCTATAATGATCGTTTTCCGTTCAAGTTCCCCTTGATGATTCAAGATGTTCGCGTTCTTTATAATCTGTAGCATAATTGCCCTCCGCTTCGGTTCTGTCCGACTTGCCAGACAAGCCGGATGATTTTCTTTATCGTGTACCCTCACATTGCTCTATAAGAACTTCCGTCCCGTCAGCCTATGACCCACAGCCAGACCCTGTTACAGTTTCATCGCACGTTCCATGACCGCCATGCGGATTGGAACACCGTTTGCCATCTGCGGGAAGATCCGCGATGCTGCGCTCTCCACTACCGCGTCATCTACCTCGACATTTCGGTTCACAGGAGCAGGGTGCATAATGATTGTGCTTGGTTTCAGGCGTGATGCCCGTTCTTCCGTCAATCCGTAGTGTTCGCGATAATCCTCAGCCGAAGTAATCAGGCCATGTTTATGACGTTCCAGTTGAACTCGGAGCATCATGACTACATCCGCATCGAGTGCTTCTTCCAGACCTACATAAGGCGCGTGTTCTGCGAGCTCCGGTGCCTGCATCGTTTGCGGTGCGCAGAAGCGCACATCCGCACCAAACTTTTGCAGTGCCCACAGATTGGAGCGAGCTACCCGGCTATGCAGGATGTCTCCGATGATCGACACACGCAAACCTTTCAGCTCACCGAAAGCCTTCCGCATCGTGTAGAGATCCAACAACGCCTGGGTAGGGTGCTCGTTATTCCCGTCTCCGGCATTCACCAGTGGAACATTCACTTTCTGAGCCAGTTGTTGCAGAACACCCGAAGGTTTCAACCGAATCACTCCTGCGTCAATGCCCATGGACTCCAGTGTGCGTACCGTATCATAGATGGATTCACCTTTCTCCACGCTTGATGCAGCCGCCGTGAAGTTCAGTACTTGTGCACCCAGACGTTTTTCTGCCATCTCAAATGAGAAGCGAGTACGCGTGCTGTTCTCGAAGAACATGTTGGCTACGAAGTGGGATTCCAGTACAGGAACCAGTTTCTCCTTCTGCGCTTCCCAGTGTGCTGCTCTGTTCAGAATGGAGTCGATCTCATCGCGGCTAAGGTTCTTAAGGCCAAGCAAGCTCCGGTCCTTCAATGCTGGTTGTGTAATCATCATGCCTGTCCCCCCCGGTTCTGAATGATCTTGACTTCGTCCTGTCCGTCCGTTTCTATCAGTGCAACCTCGATCTCCTCTGATTTAGAAGTCGGCACATTCTTGCCGATAAAATCAGGTCGAATCGGAAGTTCCCGGTGTCCGCGATCTGCGAGAACCGCCAGCTGAATGTTCTGTGGTCTTCCACAATCCATCAGGGCATCCATCGCTGCGCGAATCGTACGTCCGGTATAGAGCACATCATCGAACAAAATCACTTTTTTGTTATGAATTGAAAGTGATTCAGGTGTCATCGTCAACAGTTCCTTGCGATTCGCTTTATTCTCTTCCAAGCGATCATCGCGATAAGGGGTCACATCGAGTTCTCCCCAAGGGATCGGTGTACCTTCGATTTCTTCAATCTTGGCGGCGATCCGTTCTGCGAGGTATACACCCCGTGTTCGAATTCCGATAAGTACACAACCCTCAATACCTTTGTTTTTTTCCAAAATCTCATGGGCAATCCGTGTTAATGCGCGGCGGATCGCGGTTTCATCCATAATGACATGTGTCTCTGTGCTCATGCGTTCAGCCTCCTCAGGATTTACCTTTCAGATCATGGCCCCGTGACGAGGAGAACAAAAAAGACTCCTTGCCGTGTTCATTGGCAAGGAGTCTCCGAACTTCAGACCGCTCTGAAGAAAGTTTACTCTCGGGATGCATCGCTTGATTTGCCGCAGCAAAAAACGATGTATCGTTCACGTTACCTTGCCAGTCTCACGGGACTGATTTAAAGGTGCTATTCATGTCGTTCATATTGCAGGACCTCACAGGGTTCTGTACTCAATATGTCCGTTTGTCTTCATGAATTATGACAGAAAGACAACCCTCTGTCAACACCTCAACATCACAGGCGAAATTCCTCTACTGTATTCCCTTAGAATCAGCAGTTCGGCTGAAAAACATCCAAACACATCACATTTCATTCGTTATTCATAATTATACAATAATTCTGTATATTTATCCATAGGCAATTGCGGAGAATCTTACAGCCAAAATAATCCTCTGACTATACTCAACGTTGAGACAGAGCCCTATTCTTTGGAACATGCAATGAGTTTCGTCATAACTATCTTAATTTCTGAAGGCATTTTTAATATGATCCATCTCTTCTAATTTTAGAGTTCAACGTCCAGAAACACGGAATACATGAAGGCTCTGCATTAGTACCCAGCGAAATGGGTAAAGTTTATAAACATGAAACAATTCATAGATGCTTCAATAAAGCCGATATACATAAGGATTTACAAATACGCGACATAGAAATAAGATAAGACCTACATTTATTTACATTTAGGAGGAAGTTATGCGTCACATTTGGCAAGTTTACAAAACAGACTGGTTGCATATTTTGAAGGTTCCCACAGGTATTTTTCTAATTGTGGCTATTATTTTACTACCCGGGGTGTATGACTGGGTCAACGTGAAGTCCGTATGGGACCCATACAGCAACACCCAAGGGATCAAAATTGCGGTGACAACCGAGGACAAGGGTGCAACTGTTGCAGGAACTAATATCAATATTGGAGACGAACTGGTGTCCAGCCTGAAACAGAACGAAAAGCTGGGATGGACTTTTGTGGGCCAGGCTGAGGCTGATCGTGGTGTGCAAACAGGAGAGTATTATGCAAGCCTGCTCATTCCTGGGGACTTTTCAACCAAAATTACAGGTATCGTTGACGGGAAGCTGGAGCGCCCAGAGGTAATCTATACCGTTAATGAGAAGGTTAATGCCATCGCTCCAAAAATCACGGGTTCCGGTGTATCTGCGATAACAACACAAATCAATGAAAATTTCACTGAAGCCGTCAGTCAGGCTGTTCTAACCAAATTGAAGGAAGCCGGAGTTGAGATCAATGCCCAGCTTCCAACTTTGCGCAAGATGGAGAATGGCATATTCACGCTGGAGAAAAATCTTCCGGATATACAAGCTGCAGGTCAAAAGGTACTGGAAGTAGAAAAAGCCATGCCTGGTATCGTAAAAGATGCTCAAAAGATCGTCGAGATCGAAAAAAAACTGCCTGAAATCAATGAAGCCGCAAAGTATGTGCTCAAGGTGCAGGAGTATTGGCCACAAATTAATGATGCAGCATCCGAGGTTTTGGCTATTCAGGGGCGTATTCCCGATATTCAAAAAGCCGTAGAACGTATTCAAGAAGTGGATGCAAACTTTGGTCAGGTATCAGGTGTCATCCAAACGGCCCTGGATAAAACCGACAAGGCTCTGTCTATCGTAACGGCCGCAGAGCAAGATCTGGATAAAGTATCCCAAATCGCTGGTAACGGGATTGAGCTGGCCGAAGGCTTAAATCACTTTGTGGATTCCAGTGAGGAAGCATTTCAGGCTATAGGCCCGGCGATTCGGCAAAACCTGCTGCTGGTGCAGCAAATCTCAAACGCTGCATCAGACGTATTTGGGCAATTGCAGAATACAGATCTTAATAACCTGCCGACAGCAGAAGATCTGGACCGGATCGCTGCCCGTTTGGGGATTGCAGTAAGACTCGTCGACAGTATGGCAGAACTACTGGGCAAAATCGACAACTTACTTCCAAACCATCCACTTGCTAATAAAATTACGCAGCTGAACACCATTTCAGATAAACTTCAGCTGCAAATCCGCCTGACAGGGATTATCAGTGATGCTCTGCGTCGTAATACAACTCCGCCCGCAGACGTCATCGCCCAGTTAAATGCTCTCTCCAAGGACATTAGCAGCGGCATTGGCAATATCATGAACACCTACGAGAGCGAAATATCGCCGGCTCTTGCGGCTGGTGCGGATAAGCTGAGGTCTATCCTTTCCACTTCAGCAGATACACTACAGGGAGCAAGAGATCGAATTCCGGATATCGCGGACATTCTTGCGTCAGCCAAAGAAGGGATTACGTTTGGGCAGACTGAATTGACAAAAATCCAGAGCGAACTGCCTCAAATACAATCTAAGATTCATGAGATATCGGAGACACTCGCGAATAAAAGTGAAGGCTTCATCCAAGCTTTGAACACAGTATCTTCATTAATTCGAAACGATCTGCCCAAGCTGGGGACCAAGCTGAATGAAGCGGCTAATTTTGTTCGGAACGATCTGCCCAATGCCGAGAAACAGATAGGCAAGGCATCCGATTTTGTACAGAACCAGCTTCCGGAGGTCGAACAAGGAGTACATCGTGTTGCCACGCTTGTACGTGATGATTTGCCAGCATTGGAAAGTGCCATTAGCAAGGCAGCAGACAAACTTAGAGAAGTCGAAGGTAATAACCAGTTTGCCGAGCTCGCCAAGATTTTGCGCGGCGACATTGAAGAAGAGAGTGCTTTCCTAGCAAGTCCGGTGAAAATCAAGGAACAACAGCTTTACCCGATTCCGAATTACGGATCAGCCATGTCACCATTTTATGGCGTGCTGTCCTTGTGGGTCGGCTCAACGCTACTGATTTCCCTGCTTCGTGCCGAAGCTGAGAATCCAGAAGGCAAGTTCCGGGGATACGAGTTGTATCTTGGACGTCTTGCCACTTTTCTGACTATTGGATTACTTCAAGCGATCTGTGTCAGCCTGGGAGATATATTAATCCTCGGCACCTATGTCGCAGATAAAGTGTGGTTTGTCTTGTTTGCCATGCTGGTGAGTGCCGTATTTGTTACCATAACGTACACCCTGCTGTCCGTTTTTGGGAATATCGGAAAAGGGATCGCGATCATCTTCATGGTGTTTCAGTTCTCCAGCTCAGGCGGTACGTTTCCAATCAGCATGACATCGCCCTTTTTCCAGGCATTGAATCCGTTCATGCCCTTCACGTATGCGATTAGTCTACTGCGTGAGTCGGTCGGCGGCATCTTGTGGTCGACTGCCATCAAGGACATTCTGTGGTTGTGCATGTTCATCGCGCTGAGTCTCATCGTTGCTCTCGCTTTGAAACGTCCACTCAGCAGTCTCACCAAACGTTCAGCCGAGAATGCCAAGAAGACCAAAATCATTGCTTAAAATCGTCCGTGAGACCCTCTGCGTAATCAACGCAGTGGGTCTTTTGTTTATCCCAACATGCACATATCGAATGAATCATACCAAACAAGACAAGGCCATTGGATTTAAAGTCCAATGGCCTTGTCTCATTATAAAGATAATTAAAATCTCTGATTATTTCACTGTACGTTCCTGTTCCAACTGATCATAGGACTGCTTAATGGTTGTTAAAGTTTCTACATGACGGTAGATGTTGTTCCCTGCGGTGACGAGAATACATATCATGATCAAGCCTATTAGCACTTTTTTACCCAGCCCCGGACGAAGACCGATGACGAAGCCCCCACCGAGGAGGAAAAACGCAAACAGATAGTGTCCTGCGTACAGGTACATATCGTATTGAAATACCGCCAGCCCGAAACCAACAACGATATGAAGTAAAAAGGCAAACAGAATGTATGGCACAAGAGTCCACACTTCCCATTCACGGATGCCTTTGAAAAACCCAGTGAGCGCCAGCAACAGGATAAATATACCCGTAAGCTGAACATAGATCGGATTGGAACGGGGCAAATCTGTTACAAACGCGACCATACCCGGGTCCAGCAAATGCACTTTCGGTGACAGTATCGGATTAATCGTTAGCAAACTTAGAGCTTTCCAATGAGCTGCGAACTGGAATGGAGTGGCATAGCTTGTTCCCCCATTTTGAATGCCAAGCAGCCAGTTACTGACCCAACTGCGACCGCCAAACGCGATGTATTGGATTCCTGTCAATACTACGATGAAGGCAACGGCCAGTGCCATAATCCCGATATACTTTTTCCAACCAGACTTGTTACGCCACGTACGCAAATTGAAAAACATGGCGGCCGCAAATGGTACAATGTTGGTCGACGTCAGTCCGAAATTGATGGATGCCAGCAGCGCATTAGGGATGTAACGGACATCTTTGCGTTCCCGGGTGTACTGCATATACAGCACAGAGAACAGGATAACAAACTGTACGTACGGATACGAATCCGGAATCAACGCGGTAAACATCAGATAGGAGCTGAAACCGAACAATAAAGCGAAAAGTAACGGTGTGGTGATTTGTTTATCTTTTTGATTCAAAAACAGAAATACCAGCACAACCGAACCCGCATTCACAAGGGACTGCAGGACAAGAAAGAACCAATTCCCGCCCAGCAATTGAGCACCTGCTTCAAGCGTGACCGCTAGAAATGAAATTAACGGATGAATAACCGAAGAACTGTTGCTTCCGTAATACATGGAAGGATCGAAGTTAAATAAATTAAGTGGAAACTGCGTCGTACTAAATGGCGTGTATGACCCAAGTAGCTCTGCGTGATTCCCAATGTACGTCACGTAAGGTCCATTCATGAGAGCGTAAAAAAGAGCAAAACCCGCAAACAGGCCAAATGCCGTCCAATTGGTCCTGCGATTATAAAATATGTAGTCCAAAAATTTCATGCATTCACATCCAGTTTCATTATTCTAGAAAACCAATAAACACAACCCGCCCATAATACAAGTGACACCGATCCAGCGCAAAGGACCCACTGCTTCCTTAAAGGCAAACCGCGCTATAATGAGCGTCCACACATACGTTAACGCATTGGCTGGCAGCACAACCGTTAAGGGAAGAAATTTCAACAATACAATGTTCAGCAGCGCACCTGTACCATAGAATCCTAGCCCCATTAAAACATGCAGCTTTTTGCGGCTGGTAGCGTAGGCTTTCAAACCCGCTCCCCCCATCGCTCCACACAGGGTCATTGCAATTAATACAGCAATCATCCAGCTATCGATCAACACTGGTCAACGTCACCCCAATTCCAAGCAGCACAACAGCGGCCAACTTCTGCACCGTAATTTCTTCTCCTAGCAAAAAGTATCCATAGATCAGCGCAAACACATAGCTTGCACACATCAAAGGATAGGCCACAGACAGCTTTTCCAAAGCAAAAGCCTTGATCATCAAAATGGCGCCCAGCCCATAACAGAGAAAGCCGATGCCCAGATAGATCCACTCGGTCAGCCCCCACTTCCAGAACAATTGGCCCGTCGCTGTAAGAAAAGCGGAGACCAGCATCAACAGCTTGCCTGTATGGCGCCCTTTTATCTCCCCCACGACAATGCCTCCATCTCTGGCACATGCTTGTTAATAAAGTATCGCTGACTCACCAACTGCATCACTGGAAGATCGGATAAGGAGTCGGAGTAGGAGCAGGATTGATCATAATCAATCACCATCTTTTTCTCATCCAGATAGGCCTGAATTCGACGAACCTTCTCATCCCCTTTGCAATTGCTGCCATCAATCCTACAGGTATAGCCATTCGAGTGACGAACCAGATCGGTACCAATGACATGATCCACCCAAGGAAAGTTTTTAAAATATTTCATATAGGCATGCGGAGATGCGGTCACCAGCAATACATGATAGCCTGCTTCCTTACGATGCTGCATCTCTACACTTGCCTCCGCAAAAATGGCAGTACGCAATCGTGTATCAAAAAAATGCTCCAGATCATTTTCGGACATGCGTTCAATGCTTTTGAAATAGGAACGTTTGACACGCTCAACCGTCATCAGACCTGCCTTGAACAGCGCGGTATGAAATGCAATTACAGGCAATCTCCATACCTGCCATGGGTAACGGCGAACGCCGTAATGTACAAACTGAAACATGGAATCTCTGCGTATAATCGTTTTATCAATATCAAAGATGGCGATTTTCGTGCTTTTCACCCAGATCCCCTCTACCTTCCAGACTCAAACTTTTATTCAAAAATAGCAAAAATCGAAATAACACTTATGACATACAAAATGACCGTGATCAAGATGGGCTTGTCCTCAAATAGAACTCGATCTGGGGAACCACCTTGGTTCTTCATATGAATCAGATACAGATAGCGGAACATGCCGTATATAACCAAAGGAATCGTCCACATTAAATGAATGGTACGATCGGATGTGAACGTAAAGAGCGAATAGCTAATAATGGTCGCCGTTGTGACAATGGTATTGAACTGATCCAATAACGTTATCGAGTAGTTATCCAATACTTTACGGTGTGAACCAGTATTTCCCTCAAGCAGGGTGAGTTCATTCCTCCGTTTGCCGATAGCCAGGAACAGGGACAGCAGCATCGTACAGATGAGGAACCACGGCGTAAATGGCACATGGATCAGGACACCGCCTGCAATCGCACGAAGCACAAATCCAGCCGCAATGGTCATCATATCCAAAATAACGAGATGTTTGAGTACAAATGAGTACGACACATTCAATAGGAAATAAACAATACATAATACTCCGAATAATGGGTTCATCACGAAGGCTGTCCCGACGGAAAGAATTAATAACAGAATTCCGAACAACAAGGCGTGAGCCGGGTTGACCTGTCCAGAAGCAAGGGGACGGAACATCTTCACTGGATGCTGACGATCTCTGTCGCGATCTACATAATCGTTTAAAATATAAACGCAGCCTGCAACAAGGCTAAATAAAATAAAACCTAGCAAAGTCGATAGAATGGTCTCCGTCCGAATCTCCTCAAAAGAAAAAAGTAGCGCGGCAAACAACAGCAAATTTTTGGTCCATTGTTTTGGTCTCAATAGTTTAAGCAAGCCTGAAACGGTATTGCCTGTCCCTGCAGCAGGTGTGGACACGGTATTGGTACGAGATGATAACAATTTCCATAACTCCCTTCAAAAGCAACTTCTGACTATAATAAATAACGTAAAGATCTAATCATATGTTGCTTGTATAATTTTGTAAAGGTATTACAGGGAGAAATTATATTTTTTTGCATAAAAAAAGAGACCGTTTCCGGTCTCTTCTTTCTTTACTTTACATCATTATGATTATGTGAATTAATTAAAATTCGAATTGCACGTCGCTCAGGCGGCGTTTAATTTCAGCGATAACACGTTTCTCTTCTTCTTCCCCTTTAGCTTCAAAGGTAACGGAGAAACGAACAAAGTTACCTGCATCATCCCAAGGCACCGAAGAGATCAGTTTCTCACGGATCAGGAACTGGGAGAAGTCTTCGCCTGATTCAAAGCGGCGGCCTCCGACAATACCTTTTGGAGCTTCAACATAAAGGAAGAAGGAACCTTTAGGTTTCTCAGCCTGGAAGCCCAGCTCGTTCAGTGCAGCTACCAGCAGGTCGTGACGACGGGAATATTTCTCGGCGATTTTTTCCGTGATTTCCGGGTGGTTCAATCCATAAGCAGCAGCCTTTTGGATCGCGATGAACTGACCAGAGTCATTGTTGTCTTTCACGTCGCTGAATGCTTTGACAACAAGCGGGTTACCTGCAACAAAACCAATTCTCCAGCCTGTCATGTTGTAGGACTTGGACAGGGAGTGTAATTCCACGCCCACATCCTTCGCACCAGGTACAGACAGGAAGCTGAACGGTTTTTTGCCGTCATAAGTCAATGCTGCGTATGGAGCATCATGTACAACGACTACGCTGTATTTTTTCGCCCATTCAACCACTTCCGTAAAGAACTCCACGGTAGCACTCGCGCCCGTTGGGTTATTCGGGTAGTTCAGATAGAGCAACTTTGCACGTTTCGCGATATCTTCCGGAATAGCCGACAGATCTGGCAGGAAGTTGTTCTCCTTGGTCAATTGAATGTTAAACACTTCACCACCCAGGTATTTGGTGTGTGTACCCATAACCGGATACCCTGGCACCGTCATAATCGTTACATCACCTGGATTGATGAAGCAAGAAGGCATCATCGCCAAAGCTGGCTTGGAACCGATGGAATGCACAATTTCAGTTGATGCATCGATACCTTCAACATTAAATACATTTTTCAGGTAAGCAGCTGCCGCTTCCTTGAATTCAGGAATACCGTTATCCGCGTATCCACGGTTTTCAGGTTTGGAGGCTTGCTCCGCCAATGCAGCTACGATGCCTGCATCTGCCATCTCGTCTGGTTCACCTACGCCGAGGTCAATCAATTCTACATTGGGAAAATCTTTTTTAGCCGAAGCTTTGGCACGTTTGATTTTCTCGAATTTATAGATGTTGGTGTCTTTACCATAGTTGGAGCCGCCAATACGGTCGGCAAAATTAGTCTGAATGTACGTTTCCTGATATTTATCGATACTCATGATTTTGTTCATCTCCTCATTTGACGCAAATTTCTACACTTTAATATGAAGCATTTGCGCGTTCAAAACCATGGACAAATTATCCGAACATTTGTACTTTCTCGAGCTGTCAGCGGCTACGCAGTGAGGCTAGAACATCTTCCATATCCTGCGGAAGCGGAGCTGTAAATTCAAGGTATTCTCCGGTCGTTGGATGTACAAAACCGAGAATCGCAGCATGCAGGGCTTGTCCCTGCATTTTGATTCCTTTGTTACGACCATACGTCGGATCTCCAACAAGCGGATGACCAATGAACTTCATGTGAACACGAATCTGGTGGGTACGCCCTGTCTCCAATTTCAGTTCCAACAACGTGTAGTCATTGATGCGCTCCGTGACGGTGAAATGCGTAACCGCATGTTTACTGTTACGCTCTGTAACGGTGTACATTTTGCGATCATTGGTATCTCGACCAATGGGTGCATCAATCGTACCCTGATCATGGCTAAGATGCCCATGAACGAGTGCAATATATCGTCTATTCACACTATGCTCTTTGAGCTGAGCAGCCAGCGAGGCGTGAGCACGATCATTTTTGGCAGCCATAATTAGACCTGATGTGTCCTTATCAATCCGATGCACAATACCGGGACGCAGCTCGCCGTTAATGCCTGAGAGATCTTTACAGTGATACATCAGTGCATTAACAAGTGTTCCTGACGTATGCCCTGGTGCTGGATGTACAACAAGGCCACGCTGTTTGTTAATAACGATCAAATCACTATCTTCATACACCACTTCAAGCGGAATATCTTCAGCAATAATCTCCACAGTCGTCGGCTCAGGGATCAGAAGCTCTATCAGATCACCTTCAGATAATTTGGTGTTAGCTTTGACTTTAACTCCGTTCACCGTTACGAATCCGTCTCCGATCCACAATTGAACTTGGGAGCGCGATACGTTATCCATGGATTCTGTAATATATTTGTCAATTCGTTCTTTTTTATGTTCAGCGGCAACCGTCCATTCCATACGATCATTGCCATTCAAGAGTTCATCGTCATGCGTTGACGTATCTCCGTTATTCTGTTCTTCATTTTGCGTTTTACTCATGATGTTCATTCCCTTCGACCTTTGCGGCTGCTTTCTCGCGCCGTCCTTCAAGCAACGTTTCTACAATAATCAGTACCACACCGATACAGATCGCCGAGTCGGCTATGTTGAAAATGGGAAACGTATAGCTACCAAAATTAAGCTGGATAAAATCGACCACTTCTCCGGTCAAAGCCCGATCCAGGAAGTTACCAATGGCTCCCCCAAGCACCAAACTAAGCGCCACGGGCAGCAATTTGTGCGGAGTATCTTTTACCTTTTGCAAATACCAAACCAAAGCCACCACGACAACCAGTGTAACTACAATAAAGAACCAGCGTTGATCCTGCAAAATACCAAAAGCTGCACCTGAGTTACGATGTGATGTGATGACAAAGAAATTGCCAATCACCGGAATTTCATCTCTAAGTTCCATCCGGGTTGCAATTAGGAACTTCGTTCCCTGATCGACTAAAAATACGATAAAAGCGAGGATATAATACACCACGTTTGTTTGTCACTCCGTTCTTGTCTTTTCCAAACGATACCAGGCTTTACGCCAGACTTGTTCATTGTAGCACAGCTGTTTGGAAATCGTCCACGACGCGGTTAGCCCCAGCCCGGATGGCAAAAACGATAACATTTCCCTTCTGTAATTCTGCACGAAATGGTACATCCTACAACAGAGTTAAAATCCGGAGTCCATACGGAACAGAAAGGGGAAAATGATGTCACATTTCACTGCTAAACAACTGCAATCGTTACGTTCCCAACTGATAACCGAAAAGCGTGACATTGAACATAGACTGGAGCAAAACGAACATTATGGTCTTGGTGATTCCATGAAGCTTCAAACAGGTGAATTATCACCGATTGACAACCATCCAGGTGATGTAGCTACCGAGATGTATGAGCGCGAAAAGGATATTTCTCTGCTGGAGCATGATGAATTTCAACTGGAGCGCATCGATTCTGCTCTGCATTCCATCGAAGAAGGCCATTATGGAACTTGCGCCGTGTGTCAGCAACCTATCCCCTATGAACGCATGCAAGCTGTTCCTTACACCAAATACTGCAAAAAACATCAACCGGAAACCGTTGTCTCCGAAAATCGTCCTGTCGAGGAAGAATTCCTCGCTCCTGCCTTTGGCCGCACAAGCCTGGATGAACGTGACGACCAGAACGGCTTCGACGGCGAAGATGCATGGCAGATTGTTGAAAGTTGGGGCACCTCCAATACTCCGGCTATGGCTGAGGGACGCGACATCGACAGTTATGATGTTATGGCGATTGAAGCCACTGACGAAGTGGAGGGCTGCGTTGAGGCATATGAGAGCTTTGTCGCAACCGATATCTACGGCCATGACGTGTCCATCGTACGTAATCGGCAATATCGACAGTACCTAGAGAACCGTGAAGGTGATGGTCTGTTAGAACCAGATGTCGAGTCAGACGACTCATATTAACCCACGGGTAAACTAATAAGTGTTCAATTCCAGCTGTCGCTGCACAATCCGTACAATATCTGCGATGTAATCACCCACGATGGGCAGATTAAGCGCACCAAGCACTTGTAACACGTAAATGATCGTTGCTGCAAAAAAAGTAAAACCGATGGCGATTCCCACGCCCCTTGCGGCGCCGGACAACAGATTAAGTCCGATCAGCTTCCACGGCCGGTTCAGTAATTCCGTATACTGTGCGATTCGTGAACGTTCGAGTTCATTCGCGAGTCGGTTAGTGAGCTTGTGAAGTTCTTCAATCTTGTCCTCCGCATTCTTGGAATGCGTCGTGGATTCTGAATTAGATGGCGATTGGGTATCCTGTTCGTTCATAATTTACTCAGTTCCTTTGATGTATATAGAATGTCTGCACAATAGAAATCATTGCCCATTTGCTGAAAAACCAAACGAGCCAGGATACAGGATTGATCTCCTGCATCTGAGGCTCGTTGGCATGTCTGTCTCTATATACTGTCCTATTTGAAATAGAGTTACTCTGTCCCCGTTAAAGTCTGACAAAGCAATCCTTTCTCCAGGAACGCCTTACGTGAGAATTACTGTATTACCCCTCGATATAAACACCGATGGCTTTGCCTCCGGCTTCAATGCGTTGCATCGAATCATTCGTTCCGAAGGTAACTTCGGTAACGAGCACATTCTCACGCAGCACATGATCAAAAGCCTGAATCGCTTCTTGTAAAGCAGAGTCTACATCCAGCGTCAAACGTACTCTTTTCTCAATCGGCAGATCCAGCTTCTTCCGTGTGTCTTGAACTGCACGAATGACTTCACGGACCCAGCCTTCCTGTTCGAGTTCTGCTGTGATCTCCGTATTGAGAGCTACTGTCAGACCATAGCCGGATGCCGAGGCAAAACCGGATTTGGCTTGTTTCTCCACCAGCAGTTCTTCACCCGTCACTTGCAGCTCTTCGCCTTCAGGAGAAACGATGTTCAGAACATCTTCTGCCACGACTTTACGCGTCTCATCTGCTGACATTCCCTTGAAGAAATTCTGCAGGAACCCTACGTTTTTACCGTATTTTTTACCCGCTACTTTCAGGTTCAATTTCAAAGTGAAATCAACGAAATCCGCATCATCATGCTCGGTACGAATCGTTTTGACATTGATCTCATCCTTGATGATCTCTTCATAACTTGCCAGATCGAAGCCTTTATCCAGAGAAACAATCAGTTCGGACAACGGTTGACGTGTCTTGATTCCTGTTTCGTTACGAACGTTACGGGCAAGTTCCACGATTCGGCGTGCTGTCTCCATATCCTGCTCCAGATTCAAGTCAATCAACGTTTCATTGGCAACCGGATAATCATCCATGTGCACACTCTCACCAGTAGTCAGGTTCAGATAGATATCTTCTGCAAGCATTGGTGTGAATGGAGCCACCAGCTTGGCTGTAGTCACCAGCACTTCGGTAAGGGTACGGTAAGCGTCCAGTTTGTCTTCTGTCAATCCGCTGCCCCAGAAACGGTCACGGGAACGACGAATGTACCAGTTACTGAGTTCATCTACAAACGCTTCAATGGCTTTGGAAGAGTTCAGATAGTCATTAACAGCCAGCGCTTTTTCTACAACGAGAATCAGGCTGTTCAGTCTTGACAAAATCCAGCGGTCCAGGTTGTGTGATGACAATTTAAACGGATGCTCCTGTGGATCAAATCCATCAATTGTAGCATACAGCGTCAGGAATGCATGGGTGTTGACCAGCGTATCCACCATTTTGGATTTCGCTTCGCCCACGATGCCTTTGGAGAAACGTTTGCTGTTCCACGGTGCGCTGTCAGACAGCAAAGCCCAGCGGAATGCATCTGTACCGTATTCTTCGATAACTTCCCAAGGATCGATAACGTTGCCTTTGGATTTGGACATCTTTTGTCCGTTCTCATCGAGAACGTGGCCTGTTGCCATAACTGCTTTGTAAGGTGCTTTGCCTGTCAAAAGTGTAGATACGGCCAGCAAGCTGTAGAACCAGCCACGTGTCTGATCAATTCCTTCACAGATCATATCTGCCGGATATTGCTGTTCGAATATTTCTTTATTTTCAAATGGATAGTGCTGCTGGGCAAACGGCATGGAGCCGCTGTCGAACCAGACATCGATCACTTCCGGTGTACGTTTCATTTCATATTTGCCACAAGAGCTCATGACTTTGACGTCATCTACATACGGCTTATGCAGCTCCAGATTCTCAGGCACGTCGCCAATGGCACGAGCACGCAGTTCAGCGATGCTATGCGGAGCGAATTGTTCACCTGTCTCTTCGCACACCCAGATGTTCAGTGGCGTTCCCCAGTAACGGTCACGGCTGATATTCCAGTCTACGAGATCTTCAAGGAACTTCCCGAAACGCCCGTCACGAACGTGGCCTGGGTACCAGTCTACTTCACTGTTATTGGCGATCAACTGATCCTTGATTGCTGTTGTTTGGATAAACCAGCTGTCCATTGCATAGTACAGAAGTGGTGTATCACAACGCCAACAGAACGGATAGCTATGCTCATATTTTTCTTTGCTGAACAAACGTCCTTTTTCAGACAAGTATCTTACGATATCAATATCGCAATCCTTAACAAAACGTCCGGCAAAATCAGTTACCTGTGGCACAAACTTACCTTCCAGGTCCACCATGTTCACAAAGCTGATGCCATGCTCACGACATACACGATAGTCATCTTCACCATGTGCTGGTGCCATGTGTACAATCCCTGTACCACTTGCATCGGTTACAAAACCTGCACCCAGGATGATATTTGCTTTCTCAGCCTGTACGTAGTTAAACGGAGGATCATACGTTTTGCCAACCAGGTCAGAACCTTTCAGGGCACCGATGATTTCATACTCCCCTTTGGCATCCTTCATGACTTTCTCAACAAGATTAGTCGCCATGATGTACACTTCGTTGTCCTGACGAACACGGGAGTAGTCCATATCCGGGTTCACGGCAAGCGCAACGTGTGAAGGCAATGTCCAAGGGGTCGTTGTCCAGGCAAGCACGAATTCGCCGCTGTCATTCAGCTTGAATTTGGCTGTAGCACTGAGGTCTTTCACGTCTTTATACCCTTGCGCTACCTCATGGGAGCTAAGTGTAGTCTGACAAGACGGACAGTAAGGACTCACGCGGTGACCGCGATACAGCAGACCTTTTTCATGAATCGTCGCCAGAATGTTCCACACACTTTCGATGTAATTGTTGTCGAGTGTGATATACGGATTATTCATGTCTGTCCAGTAGCCGATACCTTCGGTCAGATCGCGCCATTGTTGTTCGTATTCGAACACGCTCGCTTTACATTCGTTAATGAATTTCTCCACACCATAATCTTCGATTTCCCACTTATGGGAGATGCCCAGCTTTTTCTGAACACCAAGTTCTACAGGCAGACCATGTGTATCCCAGCCTGCTTTACGAACGACGCGGTAACCCTTCATCGTGTTGTAACGTCCCACAAAATCCTTGATTACCCGTCCCAATACGTGACCGATATGCGGTTTACCGTTGGCTGTAGGCGGCCCCTCGTAAAATACGAAGTTCGGCTTACCTTCGCGGTTTTCGATGGATCTTTTGAATGTATTCTCGGTTTTCCATTTGTTTAACACACGTAGTTCTCTGGCACGTGCTTTCTCTTTGACGTCAACTCGTTGCATGATAATCTTCCTTTCGAGATATAGTTGTGGACCGTCCACAAAAAGCGTTTCAATCCCCCTAAATCCCCCTTACCAAGGGGGACCCCATAGGCGCTCCGCCCTCTGGACACCAGGAATGGGTTGTCTTTGGCGGGAGCTACGGCGGCGTTGGCGAGGGTGTGTATGTTGGAGTCGGCCCTCATGCGGCTGTCCCCTTCGGGAACGCCGCAGGGCCTTACCGCGAGAAGGGAGTTGCCGGACGCTTCTCTCTTCCGGCGGCTGGCTCTCTCCTTGAGGCGCCTTCGGGCCTCATGTACGTTTACCTTAGCGAACCCCAGTGCCGGACGCTTCGCTCCTCCGGCGGGCTGGCTCTCTCCTTGAGGCACCTTCGGGCCTCATGGGCG
>NZ_LGRP01000090.1:0-1536 GCF_001636635.1 Paenibacillus sp. O199 | reverse complement strand
AAAAACCATGCTGCCACTTTCTTTCAGGGCACATGGTTTTTTTGTATACACAGTATTCCAGAGCATCCAACTTTTCTTCTCTCTGGTTCATCTCTTAATGTCTAAAAAATGAGCATCCCCAATTTAAAATGTCTATTTTTTTGGACACGACCCTTTTTGTATTCTTGCGTGGACTCCGCTCATTCCGAGCCTAATTGTTCGAAACCTACTAGGCGATGGGCGTCTACCAGCTCACCCGAAGATGTTTTCCCCCACACGGAAACCTCGGTCTCATTGGCAGCCGGACCTGTGATGGTGAATACGAACTCGTAAGCAACGAAGTTTGTACTATAATTCCTTGTGAGTACCTGGTTAGGAAACACTTCGATCAACTCACTGACATACATCGTTCTCTCACCGTTCAAGATGTAACCGTAAATCTGAAGAGCTGAACTATTGACCAAATCCCTGTTCACAATCCTCACCGTTACAAAACTCGAAGGATTCACACCAAGAACTGGACTATTGTCAATGGGGCCGGTTGATAGAACAGTCATACAATTCCCTCCTTCAGGCAGCCTATTCCCCATTCTGCTTCAGAGCTCACAGCTTGAGTTAGCTGCTCAATTGTTGAATAAGAATAGACGCATTGGCATTGATCTGTGATCCACCTGCCAGAGTTTGCAGATCAACAGCCGATGCACTTGAATGATTTCGTAATGTCAACACATCACCGGGAGCGGCGGTGATAATAATCATTCCTGGATTCGGTTGAGTGCCAGCTCCTGAACCATAGACACTACCGCCTACAGGGGCTCCGTTTTGATAAAGGGTGAATTGGTTTGCCTGAACGCCTGCAACGATGAAGAATATCGCATAGTCCCCAGCATTACCAATAATAATTCCAGCCGTACCCGGTGTATGAGTAATGTTAGTAAGGTTTTCATTGCTATCGAAGGTTATATCCGTCTCGGTAGCTACAGACTGAGTTGAAGTATTAAAAATGTAGCCATAGGACGACAAACCTTGCCCTGTTGCGCCTGTTGCTCCGGTAACCCCGGTGGCTCCTGTTGCTCCCGTCACTCCAGTGGCTCCTGTTGCACCCGTAACCCCGGTGGCTCCTGTTGCTCCTGTCACTCCAGTGTCGCCCGTTGATCCCGTAACCCCGGTGGCGCCTGTCGCTCCTGTTACTCCAGTGCTGCCTGTTGATCCTGTCACTCCAGTATCACCTGTTGCACCCGTAACCCCGTTGTCGCCCGTTGCACCCGTAACCCCGGTGGATCCTATTGGTCCTGTCACTCCAGTGTCGCCTGTTGCTCCTGTCACTCCGGTGGCGCCTGTTGCACCCGTAACCCCGGTGGATCCTGTTGGTCCTGTCACTCCAGTGTCGCCTGTTATTCCCGTCACTCCAGTGCTTCCTGTTGCGCCTGTTGCTCCTGTTACTCCAGTATCTCCAGTTGCACCCGTTACTCCTGTTACTCCTGTTACTCCAGTACTGCCTGTTGCTCCTGTCACTCCAGTGCTTCCTGTTGATCCCGTCACTCCAGTGGCGCCTGT
>NZ_LGRP01000118.1:0-236 GCF_001636635.1 Paenibacillus sp. O199 | reverse complement strand
GGGATCCTTATCTGTCAAAACCGCTAATGTCCGTTCTAAGACCGTCTGGAGAACACTTGCCCATCAGTGCTTTTGAACCTTTTTTTCACAGGTCCCTTCCGATTACACTGAGAAGCTGACCACACCTGCTAGAAGATGGAGGTATGCAGCCCGTTAGTAGGAGTAATACTACCCAGCTTATAACCCTCAAACGTAGGGCAGATGGCGGCCGCGATATCCTGCAGATGCATCCAGTA
>NZ_LGRP01000061.1:11772-12024 GCF_001636635.1 Paenibacillus sp. O199 | reverse complement strand
TAGTCAGGGGATGTACCTGGCGTTCCCGTTGGCGATGCCACATTTGTAATGTAAGTACTTCCGTTAAATGTCACGACTTGACCCGCCGGATACGTTGGTGCTACTGCTGGGTCAAACGGAACTGCTCCATTCAAGCCCACTCCTGTTGCTCCGGTTGCACCTGTAGCACCTGCACCTGCAAGCAAGGTGTAGTCTGGTGAAGTTCCCGGCGTTCCCGTTGGCGACGCGACATTAGCAATGTACGTACTGCCG
>NZ_LGRP01000061.1:11351-11762 GCF_001636635.1 Paenibacillus sp. O199 | reverse complement strand
CCGGTACTTCCCGTTACACTGACACCCGTGGCACCGGTAACTCCTGTATCTCCAGTGACGCCGGTAACTCCTGTGTCTCCGGTGGCTCCGTTACTTCCAGTTACACCAACTCCGGTTGCCCCTGTCGCACCCGTGGCTCCCGCGCCAGCCAACAACGTGTAATCTGGGGACGTTCCTGGTGTTCCTGTTGGCGATGCCACATTTGCAATATACGTACTGCCGTCAAACGTCACCACCTGACCGGCTGGATACGTTGGCGCTACTGCTGGGTCGAATGGAACAACGCCAGTCAAACCTGCACCCGTGGCTCCCGTTGTACCAGTATCTCCGGTTGCGCCCGTTACACCAACTCCCGTTGCTCCTGTCGCACCGGTTGCTCCCGCACCAGCCAACAACGTGTAATCCGGGGAC
>NZ_LGRP01000061.1:0-11341 GCF_001636635.1 Paenibacillus sp. O199 | reverse complement strand
GTCAAACCTGCACCCGTGGCTCCCGTTGTACCGGTATCTCCTGTTGCGCCGGTTAGACCAACTCCGGTTGCCCCTGTTGCACCCGTGGCTCCTGCACCAGCCAACAACGTGTAATCCGGGGATGTTCCTGGAGTACCTGTTGGTGATGCCACATTTGCAATATACGTGCTGCCATCAAACGTCACGACTTGACCCGCTGGATACGTTGGTGCTACCGCCGGATCGAACGGTACAATCCCACTCAAACCTACTCCAGTTGCTCCCGTTACACCCGTTGGCCCTGTAGGGCCTGCGCCTGCAATCAATGTATAGTCAGGGGATGTACCTGGCGTTCCCGTTGGTGATGCCACATTTGTAATATAGGTGCTGCCTTCAAAAGTTACAACTTGACCGGCCGGGTATGTTGGTGCCACTGCTGGGTCAAACGGAACAGAACCACCGAGTCCCACTCCTGTTGCCCCAGTGGCCCCAGTAGCTCCGGCCGATGCCAGCAAAGTATAATCCGGTGAACTACCCGGTGTTCCCGTTGGCGATGCCACATTAGTAATATAGGTACTACCGCCAAATGTTACAATTTGTCCTGCCGGATAACCTGGTGCGAGCGCAGGATCGAATGGAATAGAGCCTGTTAAGCCTGCCCCTGTTGCTCCAGTCGTTCCGCCTGACAAAAACAACGTGTAGTCTGGAGAACTTCCCGGTACTCCGGTAGGACCATTCACGTTAACAACATAAAGACTGCCGTTATACGAAACCACTTCACCTTGCACATAGCCAGGTGCCTGAGCGGGATCAAAAACGGAAATATCATTCAATCCAACTCCAGAAGCCCCCTGCGGACCTGGTACGCCTTGGGGTCCTAGAGGACCTAGAGGACCTACCGGACCTACTGGTCCTACTGAGCCTCCTGGCCCGGCTGGACCTGGCACTCCGGGAACACCCGGAACCCCTGGAACTCCCGGGGGACCTGGAGGACCTGGAGTTCCCGATGTTCCAAATGAACTGGTAGCACGAGTCAATGATACGGATATGGATCGAATCAAACCGACCAATTTATCTTTTTCCGCAGGCGGAACTTCCAGAAGCAACGTTACACTTAATAAATCATCAAGCAAGTTTTGCAAGTTGCCAGCCAGATTGATAACGGCTACAGGTACAACTTCAGAACCTGCTATGGTTAATTCCAGAACGGATTGTAACTCAGCTTTCACCCCAGCTCGAAAACCAGAGGTATTAACAAAGGTGAGCAAACTCCGTAAACTGTTTTGCAATGCGAGAATATTAGACGCTGTAGGCTGACTAACAGCTGCAGGAATAGTCACTGCCAATGCTTTCAAAATGGACTCAAACTGCTCCACTTCACTCGATGTTATTGGAATAAACGGTGATCCCGCTCGAAACGATCTTCCTTCTATGAAAGCTTTAATATTCACCCTTTTTCTTTCATCAGACATGCCTAATCCACTCCTCCTTTAACTTCTTCGCTTTTCAAGCTTATGTATCATAAGAGGCAAAATTATCTTGGACACATTTTTTGATGCAAAAAAAAGAGAACATACTGTTCCACGTTGAACAAGATTAAACGGTACTGTTCAACAAAAAAGCACCCTCAGCATGAGGGTGCTTTCGCACTTTTTGTATGAAATCGGGCTATTTCGAAGAATCCACAGGAAATTGTAAAATAAACTCTGTTCCTTCACCAAGTACACTATTAACGATAATGGTACCGTGATGGGCATCCACAATATTTTTTACAATTGCGAGCCCCAGTCCTGTACCGACACTTTCACCCCGAACACGAGCCTTATCTGCTTTGTAGAATCGTTCAAAGATGAATGGCAAATCAGAAGATGGAATGCCTACGCCCTCATCTTTTACAGTCACTTTAGCTAGAGGTGTCCGGATATCCGATAACAGCTCTGCCGATATGACAACATTTTTGCCTGAGGGCGTATGCCGAAACGCATTATCCAACAAATTTGTGAATACCTGTTCAAGCCGATCCTCGTCAGCCTGGTGAAGTTCAATCGAAGTCTGTTTGCACTCAAACCGAAGATGGATATCCTGTTCTTTGGAACGTACCGAGAACTTTCTATATACACGCTCCAATAGTTCAACCAGATCCACTTCCTTCACGGCCATATCCGTATGACCCGCTTCCATTCGCGCAAGATCAAGCAGATCTTTAACCAACCTGCCCATACGTAAAGACTCATCATGAATCACTTGAATTAATTCTTCACTTTCTTCTGGAGAAGCCGCCATTCCATCCAAAAGAGCTTCACTATACCCTTGCATCATGGATAGCGGAGTTCGTATTTCATGAGATACGTTGGCGACAAAATCACGGCGCATCTTCTCAAGTCGTACTTCCTCCGTTACGTCACGAAGCACAGCAACAGCCCCCCGTACGACACTATCCGCATACAAAGGCGCCATCTGAACAGACCAGACACCCTGCTGCACATGCACGTTAGAGTTCTGATCGCCACCTTGCTCCATCACCATTTTGAACAAAGGAACGAGTGGTTCCGGCACCTCTCGTGAAGAACTCACAGCATTCTCCGAATCCTGTCCCTCACCCATTTGTGCCCAGTCCAAATCACACCAAGCCTGCATGATTTTCTCTCCAGGGGGGTTTGTCAAAATAACTTTCCCTTCACCATCGAATGTCACTACGGCATCGGTCATGCTTCGGAGCACGCTCGCCAGATGTTCTTTTTCATGGTTAAGGTTGCGAATGTTATCTTCCAGCTGTGCAGCCATATGGTTAAATGTATTACCTAATTCTCCAATCTCATCGCTCGTTACAAGGGAGAGACGTGTACCGTAATTTCCTTTCCGAATCGCATTGGCTGCCTGAATTAACTGCTGCATCGGCTGCGTAATTTTCGTAAAAAGAAACAGCGCAAAAAAGGTCGTCAAACTGAATCCGATAATACAAACATACGTGAACAAACGTTTGATATCTCTCGACTCAGACTCCGCAAAATTCGTATCAATATACGGCAGCAAAAAAAGACCCAATGCTATGAGTACACAGCCCACAAGGCAAATAATCGTAATCCATAACTTCCCGACCAGCGATCTCCAGAAACTAAAACTACTTCGGTACTTCCAGTTTATAACCCACACCCCACACCGTCGTAATCATCGCCGCTGATTCTGGCGAAACCTTGTTTAACTTCTCGCGAAGACGCTTCACATGCGTATCCACAGTACGAAGATCACCAAAGAATTCATAGTTCCATACATCCTTCAGCAGCTCTTCTCTGGAGAAAACTTTATCTGGAGATGTCGCGAGATAATGCAACAGTTCATATTCTTTCGGTGTTAGACTGATCTCTTCCCCACCCGCAGTTACGCGGTGAGCATCATGTTCGATGACCAAATGAGGAAATACGATATTGTTGCTTGAATTACTCTCCTTGGACAGATACGCTGTCGCAGAAGAACGACGCAGAATCGCCTTCACCCGGTAAATCACTTCACGTGGACTGAACGGTTTAACGACATAGTCATCTGCTCCAACTTCAAAGCCCTGAACGCGGTTAATTTCTTCGCCTTTTGCAGTAAGCATCAAAACCGGAGTTGATTTTACCTGACGCAAACGGGTACATACTTCAACGCCGTCCATGCCCGGCAACATCACATCAAGCAAAATCAGACCATAGTCACCTGCAGTTGCTTTTCGCAACGCAGTTTCCCCATCCTCTGCTTCATCGATTTCATAACCTTCTTTTTCGAGATACATTTTCAAAAGCCGTCGGATTCTTTCCTCGTCATCCACGACGAGTATACGGTTCTCATGTTCAGCCATTCCACTCCAGCCCCTTTGCAATAACTCCTCATCACTTCTATTATGTTCGATCTGGCGAACAATATTTGAATGCCCCATTGGACGTAGGGGCTCACGTATGTGTTTCATGGATTTCTCTCGGGAACTTTACGAAACTACCTATCCTAGTCTGCCCCTGCGTAAGAATGCAACCCGGCAATGATCAAATTCACACCAACGAGCGTAAACATAACGACCAAAAACCCAAGTACTGCAAGCCATGCAGACTTGCGGCCCTGCCAGCCTCTGGACAAACGCAAATGCAGGTACACACTATAATATAACCATGTTATCAAAGCCCACACCTCTTTGGGGTCCCATCCCCAGAAGCGGCTCCAGGCAATCTGGGCCCAGATCATAGCGAAAATTAATGCTCCCAATGTAAATATAGGAAATCCTATAGCAATTGCCCGATAACTAATCTCATCGAGATCATCGGCATCAATGCCATCAAGCATCGGTTGCAGAGCTTGTCCAAGCGGTCTTCTTACAATTAAACGAATAAGTCCATATAAGATCAACCCTACAATCAAAGACCAGACTACCGTATTCAGTTTACGTCCAGCATTAACTCCGTTCATCCAGGAAGGTGTCTCAAGTAATGGTTCCTTCATGCCAAGAAACGGTTTTATGCTCTCCACTTCGCTATTATAAGGCGCAAAAATAGGAGGCATGCGATAAATCACTTTCTCTATTGTACTATTTTCCTGTACCTCTGTGTCAATGCTAGCGATTTTCTGAACAAAAACCGCCTCATATCCGGATGCACGGAAAGCAAATACCGACCCGATAAACCCAACGACAACGACGATAGTGATTAATGTAAACTCAACCCACCCGCGCTGGCGTCTGGATGACTTATCCTTGCCACTGAAATCGACTGTGCGTAACAAGTACATGAATCCCGCCGCAAAGCCTACGGCGAAGAATGCCTCGCCAAGAGCTGCCAACGTCACGTGGATCTTGAGCCATATCGATTGTAAAGCAGGGATCAGCGGCTGTACTTCCTGAGGAAATACGGCTGCATATGCCATAATAATGATGGTTAGTGGCAATGCAAACAATCCCAGCAACGATTTGCGATAGATGGCGTAAACTACAATAAATGCCACCATAATCATCATGGAAAGAAAACTCATAAACTCATACATATTACTTACTGGTATATGGCCTGCTCCAGCCCAACGTGTACCAAAGAAGATGAGATGTGCAGCTAGTGCAACAGTTGATGCAATAAAGGCTCGTTTCCCCCATCGTTCTACATGAGCTTGCGGGTCACGATTACTCCATTTCTTTCCCATGACGGCAACGCCATATAACATAAATGCAGCACAATATAGAAAAAAAGATACGATAAATGCGTCGCTGCTGAAATCCAATAAACTCATGTTTGGTTCCCCCCGTTATCCAACGACTTCTCATCCACTTCCACATTCATATGTTTTAACACAGCTGCAATCTCACGCCTAAATCCAAACCAGTTTTTATTCGTATGGCCACCTAGGGTGAGCTGTCCATCATCAATACGAATCCAAATACGTCGGTGGTGCCAGTAAAAGCCCATAACCAGACCCAACATAACGATTCCTGCACCAACCCATACAAAAGGCATGGCCTTATCAATACGGATATTGAGGTAACTCACGGATTGAATGATGTCCACCTTATCCATGCTATCAACCTCTAGCTGCAAAGGAATTTCTCCTCCATTCAACTGTTTGTTAATTGCGTCCTGTTGAAAACGTTGTTTATCTATCTGCTTCGCAAAATACAAATACTGCATTCCCGCTTCAGGTAAATTGGGACCCTTGATGTTAAATAGAAAGGCAGGCGCATTCGGTGAAGGGGATTTTGATTTGGGTTCTCCATTTTCATCCAGCCCAAAATCCATATATTTTTCTTTAACACTCAGACTATAGGGTCCAGCTTCAAACGTTCGCTGCGTATCCACCATAGCAATTTGGATTGCTCCATACTTCTCACCCGTCTGGGCATTGACCAAATCAGGCGTTACCGAACGAATCGTTGGTGTCAGATCATAATCAAATTGATATGCTTTTAATCCGTGGTAATTCAGTGGATGGTTCACTCGAACATCATGTCGGTCCACCTCGGTCAATTGAGGTTTTTTCGAAGGATCCGAGCAATCTGCCGTACATTCGTACAATACCACTTTGGTTTCAAATAGTTTTGGAACGGTTTTGTTCAAATTACGGAACTGTTCTGGAACCTCATCTTCATTGTAAAATTCAACATTAAACTGTTCATTCTTCAAATACATGGAGGTATTCGGTATTTTTTTGATTTCCCCTTGGGGAAAAGCAACATGCTCATCCAGATTCAGCCCGGGAAGTCCTCGAGCAAGTACTGCGAGCAGGAAGATAATCAATCCGATATGGATAACATATGGCCCCCAGCGACTGAATCGATGTTTCTCGGCCAGCAATGCAGTACCCTCGGTATGCACGCGATAACCTTTCTTTTTAAGCGGCGTAACCGCTTTCTTAATCCAGTCTTCTGATGCCTCATCTATGGAACCTTGATACACCAGTCGCTGGCGTGTAAGAAACTGCATGTGTTTGCGTATTTTCTGTTTATTCAGCGCTTTATATAGTGGAAGTACCCGGTCTAGACTGCATATGACCAATGAAGCGCCGATCAGTACCAGTAACAAAATAAACCACCAGGATTCGTATGTATGGGACAGACCCAGCAGATAATAGATATGACCCAACTGACCGTATGTGTCCTTGTAATATACGGATGGATCAATATTCAGAAATGTACTTTCTTGTGGATAGATTGTGCCCAGCATGGAACCTACAAGTGTAAACACAATCATGTAAACAGCAATTTTGACCGATGAGAAAAAGTTCCATATGCGGTCAATGATTTTGGGATTGGTACGCTGCGAACGACGCGCCATGCCATCATAACGCATTTCCAATACTTCATCCGATTTGACCTCGGCCTCCAGCAGCGGCTTGCCACAGGCTTCACACAGCACAGTGCCCACCGGATTCTGGTGTCCGCACTCACATTTCGTATTTTGGAACACGACTAGACCTCCTGTCAGGGCTGTTTCGCCAGTTGTGAAATTTGAGCGTCAAGTGTGTCCAAATCAAGTTGACCGATATGAATGGTGGAGATTTTGCCCGTGTCGGAGACAAAAAATGTCGTTGGCATCGGCGAAATGCCAAAATCCCGGATCGAGTTTTTGTCACGGTCGAGCATAATCGGAAACGTAACGCCCACCTGTCGAACAAAATTTTCCACGGTCATCTGGTCTTCCCCAACATTGATACCAACAAATTGCACACCCTGGTCCTTCCATTTGTCCGCTTGCGCTTGTAGCGCAGGCATCTCTTTGACACAAGGCTCACACCATGTTCCCCAGAAGTTGATTACCATGGCTTTGCCTTTGTATTCCTCAGACGTATGAACTTGTCCATCCAGGCCCAGCAGTTCAAAAGAAGGAGCTTTGTCTCCTTCTTTTGGCTTGCCATTCGAGCCGGATACCGATGTCGTAATCGCATATCCGCCCAACACCAGGATCAATAACAAAATGACGATTTGCACCGCTCTTCTTGATTTCCCCATGTGCTGCTCCCCTTTTAAGTCAGCTTTTTGCATAATTTGAATTTAAACGCTCCCGGGTACAAGAATTAGACGAATAACACCATTTCGATCTAACTCTTGCTGATTGAAAGTCGCTCCGGGGATTTATGCAAAAAGCTTGAGTGACTAGCATTCGCATATAACGGTCTTGGACAACTGTGAACATCCTATGAACAATTATAGCGAATTTCGTCACAAAACTTCGGCGCTTTTATGAAAATTATGTGTCCTCACATTACCTTTTTTTCATTTTTTTGGCGGGTTCTGATTTTGCGAGCGTAATCAGGTTGTTGACTTCTTCTTTGGTTAGATTGCGTGTGAGTCCCCGTTTCAGGTTTTGAAGCAAAATACCACCAAACGAAATCCGTTTCAGACGTGTTACCGGATGGTTAATCGCTTCGAACATACGTCTAACCTGACGGTTACGCCCTTCGTAAATCGTAATAGAGATAACAGATTCATTTGCTGCGGTATCCACATCTTTGTACTCAATCTCTGCCGGAGCTGTCATACCATCGTCCAGCATAATGCCTGTCTTTAATTTCTCCAGAGCCGAACCATGTGGAACACCTTTAACGGTTGCATGATACGTTTTGGGTACGTGGTGCTTCGGATGCGTCAACAAATGCGCAAATTCGCCATCATTGGTCAGAATGAGCAATCCTTCTGTGTCATAATCCAGACGACCCACTGGGTATACCCGTTCCTTGACACCTTTAAGATAGTCGGATACAATTTTCCGACCTTCCGGGTCTGAAGCACTTGTGATAACACCCTTCGGTTTGTTCAACATCATGTACACTTTCTTTTCACTGCGGATCGGTTTACCATTAACCGTAATCATATCCTCTTCGGGGTTCGCTTTCGTACCCAGTTCGGTTACGACCTCCCCGTTAACTTCTACTTTGCCGGACAGGATCAGTTCCTCGCTCTTGCGGCGGGATGCAATGCCTGCCTGTGCGATAATTTTTTGTAATCTTTCCATGTTTGTCATGTCACCTCACACTAATGATACCCATCAAGGCCGGAAATCACAAGGATAATCCATCGATTTTGTTAACGCAGGGGTTGTAAACACCTTTTAAGCTGCATTTAGCTATGTATTTAGGCCAAAAAAAGCTCACCCTCTCACTGCCGGTATGCGACAGGAGCGTTAAGGTGAGCCGTTCAATTTCAACCATATGTAACCACTACAACATGAATAAGTTTAATTGGCTACTTTACCAGCAACAACGACCTGTTTTTTCGCAGGGGTTGCACTTTCTTTAATGAAGGATTGCAATGTTTTGGAAGTAATATAATAAGTACGTCCGCCGTATACAAAGGTCATCATGCCAATAACCCGATTGTTCTGGTCCAGAACAGGGCCACCTGAATTGCCTTGTGCCACTGATTTTACGATACTGCCAATGCCCTTCTTGCCTGGAACATCTGAATCTTGTGAATTAAATACTCGGCTCTTGGCGATTGTATTGTAAGTTGAAGGGAAATCTTCGTCCAACAGCACAAGTTCCCCGGCGGAATTTTTAGGAAATCCGATGGTATAGACGATTTGATTATCTTTCGCATTTGCAAACGTCACCGGTTGTGCGTCGATTTCTTTGTCCAGCTTCAGCAATGCCATATCTGTCACCGGATCTGTTTTGATGATTTTGGCTTTAACCGGCTTGTCCAGATGACCTGGGCTTGCTACAGTAAGTGTGCCTTCATCCCCATCAGACAGTTCAGCATAATCCTGAACGACATGATAGTTGGTTAGCACCTCATCCTTGGAGATCAGTATGGATGTACCTACATCATAATATACTGAATCGGGTTCATCCTGTTTGACCAGACGTACGTTCACAACTGGAAAAGAATCCGCTGTAACGGCCAACTGAGCACGTAGTTGTTTATCGAAGTAACCCGTAAAATGAATCGTATTAACGGCTTGAGCCGCAGCCAACCCCGTCTGTCCTGCAAGCAACGCAATGGTAAGCATACCTGACATCCCAAAGCGGAGCATTCGTTTCCAACTCTTTTGCATGGTTCTCACTCTCCTCCGCTATCATTCTAGCATAATTCGTATATCGGAAGGAGAGGGCATATTTTTAACCAAATACAATTAAACAAATAACCAAGGCAGCAATGAATCCAACCAGATCGGAAAACAACCCAACTTTGAGCGCATAGCGACCATTGCGTATACCTACCGCTCCAAAATAAACAGTCAATACATATAGGGTTGTATCCGTACTGCCTTGAATCGTGGAAGCCATGCGACCAATCATAGAGTCAGGTCCATAGGTTTTGATCAGGTCAGTCGTAAAGGCAAGCGAGCCTGTCCCGGTCAAAGGACGCAAAATACCGAGCGGCAATACTTCTCCCGGAACCCCCATCCAGGACACAAGTGGTGCGAATAGGCTGATTACATAATCCAATGCACCGGAAGCACGGAATACACTGATCGCAACCATCATGCCTACCAGATGGGGAATAATGCTGATCGCCGTAGAGAAGCCATCTTTGGCCCCATCAACAAAAGATTCGTAGACCGGGACCTTTTTGGTAAACGCATATAATGGAACAAACGCGATGATAACCGGAATGGCCCAGACGGAAATCCAGTTGATGAAGGTTAACAACGTTGCTCATCCTTTCATACCGGGATTGTCACTTTTATGTACACGCGGCGGCCTGTGAAGTGCCCTATTTCGGTACCAGCGATCGGCTACAATGGCTGCAAATGTCGCAATAATGGTTGCCATTAGCGTGGTACCTACAATTTCCGTGGCATTCGCGGAATGATAATTAAGTCGAATGGCTATCAGGGTTGTCGGAATAATGGTGATACTCGCTGTATTCAGAGCCAGCAAAGTACACATGGCAGGGGAAGCCGTTTGTTTATCCGGATTCAGCTCTTGCAGTTGCTGCATGGCTTTGATCCCCATTGGGGTTGCCGCATTGCCTAGGCCGAGCAGATTGGCACTCATGTTGGATAAAATATAGCCCATGGCTGGATGATTCCGCGGAACATCCGGGAACAAAAAGCCAACAACCGGACCTAGCAGCTTCGCGATTCGTCCCAGTAGCCCTGCATCCTCAGCCATTTTCATCATACCCATCCAAAACACGAGCACACTGATCAGCCCAAAACATACCGTTACTCCGGTTGCTGCTCCATCAAAAGCCGCCTGCGTAACAACTTCAATTTTGCCTTGTGCTGCTGCAAAAGCAAATCCGGTTACGATCATGAGAAGCCAGATTAAATTGATCAAAGGATAACCCTCCCCTCATTATGGAGATAACAAATGGCTTAATACCGCGCGCCATGCGGAAGCCCAGGTAGAAATTTCACCGATCCCTCCCAGAGTTGCATCCTCTGTCTTCGGCTCTGGCGGAATATAACTTCCTTTGCGATACACAGGAATTGAACCCACAAGTTTCCCGTCAAGCTGCATATCAATTCGGCCGGCCAGTCCAAAAGTAGGATCTGTCGTTTTTGCATCTCCCTCTGTACTCTCCTGTGCCCGGTTATCGAGTAAAATCAGCTTTTTCGTCAATGAGGACGTCTCACTCTTCGCTAGAGGATAGGTGAACCCGCGACCTGTGACCACATCCGTGTTTTGTACAGGCTGTTCTTTTTTTGCAATTTCCACCAAAGGGAAGTTTTCAAAACCGAAATCCAGCATACGTGCATGGTCATTCCAATCGTCGCCATCGTTAAGGGTTACCGCAGCAAGCTGTTGCCCATTGCGTGAAGCAGAGCTAACCAGACAACGGAACGCCTTTTTGGTATATCCGGTCTTTACGCCATCGGCCCCCTCGTACAACCGCAGCATTTTATTTTTGTTTTGCCAGGAGTACTCCCAGCTCTCATTCGGATTTGGAGCCGACTTGTTCTCCGTA
>NZ_LGRP01000114.1:0-251 GCF_001636635.1 Paenibacillus sp. O199 | reverse complement strand
AACAAAAGCAATTTTTTCATGTGGTCTAACTACCAACTTATTATGAGTTAAGTTACTTTTAGGTTTAAAATCACAGCAGTTTTTCCCTCCACACCTCCCAGAGATACTTTCAGGGTGGCTAAACTTGGCTAAAGGCTTCCGGACCAACCCTTGTTTCTTTATGGTGCTTGTGTCCTGACAACCGCGTAAGGCATGGAAATTCAGCTATTTATCCGATCGTTTATATGGGCGTGCGGCCGCGATATCCTGCA
>NZ_LGRP01000051.1:0-26699 GCF_001636635.1 Paenibacillus sp. O199 | reverse complement strand
GAGACGTCCGCATCGGCCTCCCCGGGCCCGAATCCCTTAACCCAACGTGCTGGAATACCCTCTGCACGCAGCAGCACAATCATAGCTGTCGAGAAATGATTGCAATATCCCTGTCGCGTAACGAATAGGAAATCGTCCACAAAATCGGTTCCGCGTGGTGGCATACGGGTATCCAGTGTATATTCGGCGTGGTCCGCAAGATACGACTTTACGGCTTGCACGGCATCATAACGACTCTCACTTCCCTGAATGATTTCCTTCGCAAGAGCCTGCACACGTCCGGGAAGCGTAGTTGGTAGCTGCAAATACGTTCTGCGAATTGCCGCCGGATCTTTCATATTGGACTTCTTTCCCAGAAGGCGTAGTTGTTCAGGTGTTGCCACGGGAATCATGATGTCTGCCGTATAACTTTTGACAGATTGATTGTCATAGGTAGCCGCCAGCCATAACGTGGCGGAATCTTCATTTGATAGTAATAAACGTTTATTCTTCTGATTATCCCTGTTCTTATCCTGGAACGAAAGATTGAGTGGCATTCCACCTGTAAAGAGGGGATTGGGTCCTCTCCATTCTCGCTTCATCGTTACCGTTTGACGAATACGTTGCCAATAGGCTGGATACTCCCAACCATCGGTACGCACCAATCCAGATGGACTTGCCGTCTCAAAGCTCTGCACAGGATCACCCCAGGTGCTTCCGTTATAATATGAACGGGTCTCGCCCCGCCAATACGTAGCTTCCGGACTTTTCGCCGTAAAAAAGATCGTGTCTCCCTGCACCAAAGGTGCGCCCATTGGTGCATCCGCTGTACTATATCCTGTGACGGCGGTTGTGGCAGGAATACTTCCGTGCTGTGTATAGCCTGCCCAGCGGGCCAGCCGTTCACCCATCTGCTCAAGGGATATACGTTCCGGTGGAGGAATGGAAGCAAGTTGACCAGGAATCGCTGAGAAAAATACCATACCTGCAGACACCGCAAGCGTTACCGTGCACCAACGGCCATAAGGACTCTGCTTAAAGATCGGTGTGGTGACCCCGCCATTAAGGCGAAGCAACTGTAACATGGCCTGGATGAGTAGAATCCACAGCACAGAACGTATCACCGAAGCATATACATCCAGTCCGGCAAAGGATTCAAGCAGCAGCAAATAGACCAATGTTGCACTGCCAAAAAGCATCACACTTCGTCGCAGCAGTACAAGGGACTGCACGGAAGCCATCAGCATGCTCCAACCGCACATCATGAGCAGACCTCTTGTCTCCACACTAATCGAGTGAAAACGCCACGTACTCATGAAACTACCCATATCGGCAGCAAGAGTGGTGGGATAGGTAACTGCCCATCCAGCAAGGTCATTACCTCCATACATGCAACATAATGCGGCTAGAGCAATGAAGAGTCTAATCAGTATTCCCGTGATCCACCCCGTACGAAGCAACCCCGCGAGCAGCAAGGTTCCTGTTAATCCTGCCATCACGGACAAGAATCGTTCACTGCCCTGCTGACCCGTTGACGTAACCGGATAAATCCACTCCAGGGACAATATAAGCAAAATGGCAGAAAGACCGATTCTGTAAAGGAGAGGCTCCGAATTTTGGCCATGACTCTTCAAATCTACTCCAGATGTCCTGGTTTCCCCTTTATATATGGAATGCACAGACTCTAATCCCAAACTGGCGGTATGCCCCCTGTCAGCCACAGTGGAGTTCACTTGAGGGTTTCCATTATGCTCCCACATCCGTTACCTCCGCCTTTCTCATTGAAGGTAAAGAGCTGTCTGTGATCCAATGGATCTGTACTCCACTTTGACGAAGCTGTTCCAGACTTTCATTGCCCATGTTACGAATGGTTCGATCTGTTGCAATGGACTGTGCTGTTTCTGAAACTACAGTGGTATCAGAAGTCGCATCGCCTTGAGTTCCTCGATTCTGAGCCATATTGCTGTTGAGGGATTCCGCTCGCGATATAGGTGATGGATCTTCTCCAGCCATGAACTCCGTTAACTGAACCTCTACCCTGTATCCCAACCCAATTGCACACATTACCCACTCCACAAGAGCTTCGTCCATTTTACCCGTGAGAACCACAATTCGTGACCCGATGGCCATTCTATCCAACATCTCTGTGCGAAGCGAAGGAGGTACAACTTGAGCCGTGGCAATTCGTGCCTGCGCCAGCTTGTCTAACGCATGGTTTTCAGGAGAGTGCAGGAGTTCTTGTTTCCATTTCTCCTGAAGAGCAGATCCTGACCCACCGCCTTCCGTCCACACTTGATAAGGAATGTTGTCCCGTTCAGCGGTATGAACCCAACGAGCAGCTGCACGGACCGCACGTTCAAAAGCAGGCATATCCCTCTTCTCTGACTGCCGCATTTCATAACCCGATGCACCTTCATACACCAGTATACCCAGCGAGACAGAATCGGAGGTTTCAGGCAAAAAAGTCTGAAGTCGACCCGTTTTGGCTGTGCTTTTCCAATGAACACGCCCCAGTGGGTCTCCTTGCTGATATTCCCGGAACTCAGGACTGCGATTCCCCTGACTGCTTCTTCGCTCAGACAGGGCATCTTCCCCCACGGCCGAGTATTCTCCAGGATTACTCTCACCCCATTCCGTAGCTTGGGGAACAACAATTAGCGAGGTATGATTCACAGTCTCTGCGGAGACCGTATTCCATCCGAAAACATCACCCCAGTACAATCTGCCTGATTCCCATCTGTACACACCTCTGCGCAAACCCGATAATTCATATTGATACGTAAACTGGCGACGGGTTCCCGGAAATAGTAATTTACGATGTACACCGGCAGGTGTCTTCTCACACAGAATGATCCATAACAGTGGAATCGGGCAGTCGAATTTCAGTTCCACTGCCACCCGCGTTCTTTCACCTGCCACAACCCGATTCGCATGCATTTGCCGCCGAATGTTAATATTGCGCGGACCGAAAAAATGGATAATCAGTGCGCTTGCGAGCATCAAGGCCGCTATAATGGACAGAAATAGCGCGGCTTTGCCGCCATGCCATACATATAAAGAGGCAAAAGCCACGGCCAGGACAGCACCCAACATTCGTTGACCCAGCGCAGTCATTGACGCCGTCCCCTTCCCTGTGCCGCCATCTGTACAGGTACAGGAACCGATGACAGAGCTTCCTGAATCAATTGCGCCTGTGCCCAGATTTCGGCTCTGTTCTGGGCTTTTAATTGAACGCGATGGGAAAGGACCGGTACAGCCATCTCTTTCACATCATCGGGAATGACATAACTGCGTCCTTGGAGGTAAGCAAACGATTGTGCAGCAGCCATCCAGGCCAATGTTCCACGAGGGCTGATTCCCAGTCTTACCGATGGATGACTTCTTGAGGCAACGGCAACAGCAACCAGATACTGTTTGACAACAGGGTCCACATGTACATGTTTTACTTCACGCTGCATAGCTACGACTTCTTCAGCAAGCATGACAGGGCGAAGCTCATCAAGCAGTTCTCTGCTTTGCATCCGGGTTAACAGTTCGACTTCCTGCTCCGGATCAGGGTACCCCAGTCCAATCTTCATGAGAAAACGATCCAACTGCGCTTCAGGCAGACGATAGGTGCCCTCAAACTGCAACGGATTCTGCGTCGCCAGCAAAAAGAATGGGCGCGGCAAAGCATAGGTTTTGCCATCCACCGTAATGCGTCGTTCCTCCATCGCTTCCAGAAGTGCCGACTGAGTACGAGGGGAAGCTCGATTGATTTCATCAGCCAGAACAATATTGGACATGACGGGTCCTGGTCGAAACTTGAATTCTCCCGTATGCGGATGATACATCGACGTGCCCGTCACATCTGCCGGCATCACGTCCGACGTGAACTGAATTCGTCCCATGGAGCAATCCAGCGCAGAAGCGACGGCGCGAACCAGCATCGTTTTACCTGTACCCGGTACATCTTCCAGAAGTACATGACCTCCACTAAGCATTGCAGTTAACACATAACGAATCTCTTGTTTTTTACCAATGATCACACTTTCAACTCGCTTCATAACTCTATTCAGCAATTCTACGGCATGTTCATGTTCCATTCGGATATAAGACATTTCTTCTAATCTCCTTCCATCCATCGGCATTCCTGAACCATACTAATCTATGATTCAGTGTTGCCCGGAAGTAGAGAGAATAGTCCTGTACGAACGACTTTATTCAGATCAATTTATCCAAATACATACTGTTAGCTGCTGCCAGAGGAACGCTGGCTTTAACCATCCATTCCTTTTCATTCGCCTTTAGTGAATCAACGGTTACTCCCATATGCTCCATCAATTCCCGCAGCGGAACCCAGATCGTTCCTCCCTGGCTCTGCACGACTCCCTCTGTCGTTCTGTCATTCATCTGGTCTGCACGTTTCGTTGTCAGGTCTCCGCTGATACTGTCTGCATGGATGGTTCGGTCTTTCCATATGGCTGTAGCTGTCCGGGTCTCTGCATTCCAGCGAGCGCTGCCACCGAACTTTTTCATAAAGGTCCGCAAAGGCACCATGATCCGCTGATCTTCCACGCGAAATTCTCCTTGCTTCAACGTGGCTGCTGCCAAGCCAATTTCCACCTTCAATTCTTTGCCAGCCAACCACAGGTTGCTGTTCTCCTGTACATTTTCTGCGACCCATTCCTTACCCGGAGCTTTGCGAGACTTGTATTTACCATTGGAATCGATGCGGAATTGAACAGGCTGATCCGTGGCCTTCATCGTGTCAAAACGAAAACCTTGATCCTGGTAATACTTGATAATGCCAGGTAGTGCTTTTACCGTCTCAGCATGAGCGCCTCCATCATGCATCAATACAATGACCGAACGTGCCCCGGCAGGCACCTTGGTCGCATTGCGTAAGATCTCTTTGGCCGGAACACCCTTTCGTTTGGAATCACCACTGTCTACGTTCCAGTCCATAACGGTGTATCCGCCCAATTTCAGCAAATCAAAATAACTCTTGTCGAAATGTCCATAGGTACCGCCCGGTGCCCGGACCAGATTCGGCCGAAATCCTGTAATTCGCTCTACTATCGCCTCAGTCTGTTTGATCTGCTTCCAGAACACTTTGAAATCACTGTACAGCTGTTCATAATTATGATTAAACGTATGATTGCCCAAAGCATGTCCATCTTCCACAACCGCACGGATCATCTCAGGATAACGTTCTGCTTGCTCACCAAGCACAAAAAATGTAGCCAAAACCTGCTCCTTGCGCAAAATATCCAATACTTCACGGGTATGGTTACCCGGTCCATCGTCAAAACTCAAATAGACTACCTTTTCTTGAGGATTATCTTCTTTGGAGGCGGATGCATCAGACCCCGATACAGAAGAAGCGTAAGTTGTGCCTGCAGATGCAGCGAATACACACAGCAGTACCACAATGCGAATTATAAGCACAGACCATTTTCCAGATAAAATTGTATGTATTGGTGTTACCATGTTCGAATCAACCTCCAACGTCTCTAGTGAATTTGCTGATAGACTTCAGCAGATTTGTTAGAATTATATGGAGGACGCGCTGAAAAAAGACGCGATTTTGTTTTATAATTTTTCACAATTTGGGATGGCTCGTGATTGATTCTTCGCTTCGGATTAGGTAGCATAATGGACAGGTAGGATCGTGAACAAAACTCCTTGGAGAGTACGTATCTCCTCCCACCCTGTCTGCAGGAGAGTGAAGTCTATTGGAATTGCTTGAGAAGGTCCAGCATCTGTTTGGATCCTACGGATACAGCGTTTTGTTTTTTGGCTTATTGCTGGAATTCATCGCCCTTCCCTTCCCGGGAGAAACGACTATGGCTTATGCAGGGTTTCTGTCCTACAAGGGTCATCTGGACTTCGGAATACTTGCCATCCTTGCTTTTCTGGGAACGACGATTGGCATGACGATCACTTATTTTATTGGGGCCAAAGCAGGTCTGCCGTTCATTACACGATATGGAAAATGGTTTCTAATGAAACAGGACAAGCTGGATAAAACGCAAAAGTGGTTTGCCAAGTACGGCAATGCCCTGATCTTCATCGGTTATTTCATTCCGGGAGTGAGACATTTCACCGGATATTTTGCGGGTATAGCCGCTGTTCCCTTTCGTAAATTCGCTCTCTATGCCTATTCAGGCGCACTGTTGTGGGTCATGCTGTTCCTGGGCATCGGTAAAATATTCGGCCCCCAATGGAACGCGGTGTTCCAGCTTGCTCATCAATATGCACCTTACATCGTGGCGGGGATCGGACTGTTGCTGATTGCAGCCGTTCTGTACCGTTATCGAAAAGCGTTGGCTGCCCGATCGTTGCGCAAGCCTGCCGCTATTCGGCAAAGACAAAAATAAACGATAGTATTCACATATCTATCGATGATATCAATGGTTGAATTCAGACACATTTAGCGCAGAGGTTTTTCTGCCTATTAGATGTGGGACCACCGGGTTAACCTTTCTGTTATTAATAAGGAGCTGCATATCGCAGCTCCTTTTTTTCATGTTCTTTTTTTATTTTGTGGGATATTCAATAACACTTTTGTGATAATCCTGATTCATCCAGGTCATACTAATTTGCAAATATAGGGTGTATAAGGGGTGAAGGAATGAGTACAACAGCGCAGAGCAGCCAGGATCAGAGAATATCTCCGAATCTTACGGAAAATACGGATTATTGTAAGAAGGTGATGGGGAATAGCAAAGACTTGATGATTCGTCCTCTGCAGTGTTTGCACAAATGGCCTTCTGTCATGTTGTACATCGATGGGATGGTAGACGTGCAGATTGTGAATCATTCCATCCTGGAATCCTTGTTACAAACCCGTGAGCTGCCTGACTTCTCAGCGGAAAATGAGCATCTGATCTATCTCCAGAATGATGTCTTGGTGGCCAGCAACGTAATATTAATCGAGGAGATGAAAGACGTCCTTGATGCTCTCTTGGCAGGCTTTGCCGTTGTGCTGCTTGAAGGATCGAATCAAGGCCTGAAAATCGCAGCAGCGGGCTGGGAAGACCGTGCCGTCGGCGAACCCATCTCCCAAACGGTTGTTCGCGGTCCCATGGAGGGCTTTAATGAAAATTTGCGAACGAATACAGGCTTGATCCGCAAAAGAATTCGTGACCCCCATCTCTGGATTGAAGAAAGGGAGCTTGGCCGAGTCACCAACACCAGGGTAGCCGTGGTATATCTGGAGCATATCGTCGATCAAGAGGTTATAAAAGAACTGCGGCGAAGGCTTGATGAAATTGATATTGACGCTATTCTGGAAAGTGGATATATCGAGGAGCTCGTGCAGGACAAAACAGGTACGATCTTCCCTACGGTCTATAACAGTGAGCGACCAGACACCGTATGCGCCGCACTGCTTGAAGGTCGGGTCGCGATCATTGTAGACGGTACTCCTTTCGTACTGCTTGTTCCCGCTCTGTTTGTTCATTTCTTTCAGTCCCCCGAAGATTATTACCAACGGGCCGATATTAGCTCATTGATTCGAATGATTCGTTATCTAGCGTTCTTTATTGCGCTGCTCGCTCCATCCTTCTATATTGCCATTACTACCTTTCATCAGGAGATGCTGCCCACCAACCTGCTTATTAGTCTGGCAGCTCAGCGAGAAGGTGTTCCATTTCCGGCATTCATCGAAGCCATATTGATGGAGCTGACCTATGAAATTCTGCGGGAAGCCGGCATCCGTATTCCAAAGACCGTCGGTCAAGCCGTTTCCATCGTAGGTACCCTTGTTATTGGTCAGGCCGCAGTAGATGCTGGCGTTGTATCGGCTGCCATGGTTATTATCGTATCCATTACAGCGATATCCAGTTATGTTATTCCGGAAAATGGACTCTCCATTTCTGTGCGGATTCTGCGATTTGTCCTGATGATTCTGGCTGCTGCCTTTGGTTTCTACGGAATTCTGATGGTTCTACTGATTACAGTAACCCATCTATGCAGTTTAAGATCTTTTGGTGTGTCTTATATGTCCCCGTTCGCACCTTACATCGGGAAGGATCTCAAAGATACCATATTCCGCGTGCCTTGGACCCGGATGAAAACCCGTCCGCTCTCTACCGGAACTGCGAACGAAACCAGACAAGCTAACAAAAAAACGAAGCGATAATCGGTAAGGAGAACGTGTATGAACAAATGCCTACAATTGATTCTATCTTTTGCCGTTCTGCTCCCTCTCCTTACCGGATGCTGGGATCGACAGGAACTCAATGAGCTTGGCATAATGCTGGGTCTTGGTGTAGACAAGGATGGCGATATGATTAAGGTTAGTGCTCAAGTGGTTGTTCCCAATGAAGTATCCTCCAAGTCAGGAGGAGGTAAAGGAACGCCTGTGACTCAGTATCAGGCTTCTGCGCCTACCTTGTTTGAAGCCATTCAAAAGTTAACGGAATCTAGCCCACGTCGTATATTCATGGCACATATCCGCGTGATGGTCATTGGCGAAGAGTATGCTCGCAAAGTGGGCATTTATGATATCACAGAAGCATTAATGCGCGAGCCTACGGTTCGTCCTGACTATTACGTCATGGTTGCACGAAATACAACAGCTTCCAAGGTGCTAGATGTGCTGACACCACTTGAAAATTTACCTGCGGAGAAGATGTTCAATTCATTGGATGTATCCACCAAGACTTGGTCACCCACAACAACCGTAACTGGGGATCGGTTAATGGAATACATTTTGGCTCCTGGAATACAGCCTGTAATTACCGGAGTGGAGGTTGTTGGTCAACCTGAGAAAAGTGGAAGTCAAGCTAACATTGCGACCATTAAGGCTCCTGCTAGCCTCAACTCAACAGGACTGTCTGTATTCAAGGGAGACAAGCTGATTGGGTGGCTAACCGAGGATGAATCCAAGGGATATAACTACATTCGAAACAATGTGGTATCCACCATCAGCCATCTTCCCTGCCGAAAAGAAGGATATGTGACCTTCAAAACACTTCGTACAACGACCAAACGGAAAGCAAAAGTCGTAGCAGATCACCCTTTAATCAATATTAAAATCAAAAATGTATCTTCCATAGGTGCCGTTGAATGTGGAATCAAAATCGGTTCAATGAAAGTACTCAAGGAATTGGAACAGGACAGTGAGGAACGGCTTGTAGAACTGATGCAAAAATCCATCAAATCGGTACAGCGCAAGTTTCACGTTGATATTTTCGGATTCGGGCAAGAGGTCTACCATGCTGATCCCAAGTTCTTCAAAAAGGTGGAGAAAGATTGGGATAGTTATTTGGAAAATCTAGATGTTCATTACGATGTCAATGTTCAAATCAAACGTGTAGGTACACTGGATGATTCGTTCAAAGATCAAATTAGGGAGTGAGACAGGTGTTAATTACACTTAGTGTCATTGTGACCGCAGGGGTCATTGGGTGGTTCGATCTGCCGGGGCTCATACGTAGCAAGGAATGGAAAGAATTAGCTGTTTACAGTGTCTTACTGCTCTTGGCTACCATTCTCAGTGTCTTTGCGGCCAACCTGTGGGAAATCCCAAGCCCACTTTATCTCATCATATGGATCTATGAACCTGTAAATCAATTTCTGGCACACTTGACTGGAACTTAAGGAAAAAAGGAGGGGACATTATGCTTGAACAGGGTCGCATCGGAACAAGACAATTGTCCATCCTCATTTTTATGATGGTGGTCGGGGATATGATGCTCATCTATCCCTCGGTCATCACATCCTATGCCAAACAAGATGCCTGGATATGCGCTCTTGTCGGGGTTCCGTTGGGAATGGCCCTCACGCTCATGTTTTTAAAGCTGTGCAGTCTGTATCCGGAGGAAAATCTGATACAGATTTCACGGAGCATTCTGGGATTTTGGCCAGGCAGTCTTGTATCCGCATTTTACCTATTCTTTTTTGTAATAGGTGCCTCTACGCACACCCGAGAGGTCGGAGATTTCCTAACTTCCCAAATCTTTCAGTACACCCCGATTCGAGTCATCATTCTGATGTTTGTTATTACAGTTGGCTGGGGGTTATATCATGGTCTGGAGACGATGGGGAGAAGCAGTGAATTGCTGATGCCTATCCTTATCGTGTTTATTCTCGTGCTTGCATTCTGTCTACTACCTCAGATTGATCCCAGCAATTTAAAGCCTGCTACAGATACTGGCGTTGTTCCCATCCTGCAGGGTATTCTCATAAGTATCATATATCCCGTAGGTGAACTGGTCCCCATTATGATGATTATTCCCTACACGCTAAAACAGGCTCACCGAACTCGGGATGTCCTTATGGCGGCAGGACTTGGCAACTTGTTGCTGGCTATATTGGTTACCATCTCTCTGCTTGTTCTAGGTGCTTTCCTTACACAGCACAACATCTATGCTTCCTTTATTTTATCTCAGAAAATTAGCATTGGTGGCTTTTTTGAGCGTATTGAAGCCATTATGGCTTCTTCCTGGCTCATCTCCACGTATGTTAAAGCGATGGTGTATATGTACGCATTTATCCTCGGATGCGCCGAACTATTTAGGCTCAAGCAGTATCGGATACTCATCCTACCTGCAACATTGCTTATATTTGGCCTTGCCAATCTGGTCTCGCCCAATTTGACCTTCATCGTCATTACGGTCGTTCCATATTGGGTAGATTGGGATACCACATTGAGCATTATATTGCCAGGGCTGTTACTGTTGGTACATATGTTCAAAAAGGGTTGGAAAAACAAGCCTTCGGGATAAGGCAATGCTGGAGTTCTAATATGTCAGGAAGGAGGCTGGAGACCATGATAATTAAAGATAAAATTACCATTCGGCAATTCACCTTGCTTACCTTTCTTGTCATGGTTGGGGATATGATTCTGATCTATCCTTCGTTGGTCACAACCTTGGGTAAACAGGACGCATGGATATGCTCTTTCCTCAGTCAGCCCATCGGTCTATTTATCATTTGGATTTTGTACAAACTACAACAAACCTACCCTGAACTATCTTTAATCGAAATTTGCAAGAAATTGCTTGGTTCATGGATCGGATCGGTCTTGTCTGCTGGTTACCTGTTCTATTTCGCTATAGGCGCTGCCATCTGTATCCGGGAAGTTGGAGACTTCATGACGACTCAAATCTACCTCCAGACCCCCATCCGTGTCATTTTGATTATGCTCATGTGTTCCCTGATCTGGGGCCTAATGAAAGGATTGCAAACCATGGGAGCAACCAGTGAACTATTGACTCCTATTGTTTTTGTTTTTATGGTTCTCCTGTTCGTGGGTTTGCTGCCCAAAATAGATGTCTCACATCTGCAGCCTATCTTTAACATCAGCCGGGTTCATTTGATTGAAACCGTTATTCGCGGATCCTTTACCGCCTTCGGGGAGCTGCTCGTGCTTACTATGATTCTTCCTTATGTAATGCGAGGGCCGCACCTTAAACGAGACTTGTTGCTTGCCACTTTCTGCGGAGGTCTGCTCCTGTGTGTATTGCTATTGTTTTCCCTTATGGTTGTGGGTCCTTTCCTAACCCAGCATAATATTTTCATTTCGTACACCCTGTCTCAAAAAATTAATATCGGTAACTTCTTTGAGCGAATTGAAGCCTTCATGGCTACTGCCTGGTTAATTGCGACCTATTTCAAAAGCCTGCTGTACATGTTCGCTTTTGTTATCGGACTAGCTCAGCTGTTTCAGTTGAAAACATACAAACCACTCATTCTCCCTTCATCCTTGCTCATGTTTGCATTGGCCATCCTGATCTCCCCCAATGTCATTTTTTATATCGAAACCATCATGCCTGCATGGGTGGATTGGGACATTACTTGCAGTTTTATTATTCCTCTGTTGCTTTTACTTGTTCATCGCATTCGCTTTGGCAAGAACAGAAAAAATCAGTCTCCTCCAGAACGATTGCCCACATAAAAAGGCTGTATTAACGGTATAACCCGCGAATACAGCCTTTATTATGAAGTGAACATTTTTTTGTTGTATAGAGAACAGACGAGTTTACCTTCCTAAAGTTGCTGCAAAGCCTCAAGTGCTGCTTCAATATGCCCTTTGACTCGCACTTTAGACCACGACTTCAGCAGTATACCCTCTTCATCAATAAGAAACGTGGAGCGTACCATCCCCATGTATTCCTTGCCATACATCTTTTTGAGCTGCCATACGCCGTATTGTTCGGCAACCTGATGTTCTTCGTCGGATAACAGGATGAATGGTAAGCCGTATTTGGCAATGAATTTGTCGTGCTGCTTCATCGGATCAATACTAATCCCCAGAATAACTGTATTTAATCCCTTGAACTCCTCATGACGATCACGGAAATCACATGCCTGCTGTGTGCAGGAAGAAGTCATATCCTTCGGGTAAAAATATATCAGCACCCGCTGTCCGCGATAATCGGAGAGTTTTACCGTCTCTCCCGTACTGGACGGAAGTTCAAAGTCTGGTGCCAGCTTGCCTTCGGTTAATGTCATCTCATTTCCTCCTATATCTCGTCTATACTTTCAATGGATATCTGTTATGATCCTGCTCCGCGATACTTCTTCACGCCATAATTCCATAGCAGAAGACCGATGGAGCCAAACACCAATCCCATCACAGGTGTCAACATCGCCATACGATGCATTTCGGATCGTTCCAGGAACAGGGCTGCCGGATAAATGCCCACGAAGGCAAATGGAATGACCCACGTTAACAGGACCTGAATCGCGCGGTTATAGATGGTTACCGGATAACGTCCATATCCCTGAATGTTGTACATTAATGGCAGGATACCTGTAGGCGCGTCCGAATAAAATGATAACGACGTCAAGGTGATATAGATACCTGCATAGATTAGCACTGAACTAATAGTAAGAATAATGAGGGCCGGAATATGCCACCACTCCAGCACAAGCCCCATCTCCGCACCGCTGATGACCATAATGATCAGACCGATAAACGAACCAACGAGTGCAGGCGGGTCCACATTTTCGAGTAAAATCTGGAACAGGTTATGCGCAGGTCGTGTTAATATGCGATCCATCTCGCCTTTGACAATATACCGTTCACTGAACCCCCACAGATTGATAAAGCAACTGAAGATGCCGTAAGGCACCATAAAATATCCATAAACAAAAAGGACTTCACTCTCACTCCAGCCGCCCAAATTATCCGTATGTCGGAAAACCACAAAGATAAAGATCAGATTGGTTGCCTGGAACAGCAAATCCGAAAGGATTTCCACCCAAAAATCGGCGCGGTACGTGAGACGTGTTTTAATGTAATTTTTTAAATATTCCCAGATCAGACCCATATAGTACACTCTGTTATCCTCCTTGCACGAACAGACGCTTGCGCGCCTGACGCCAGATCAGCATCATCGGAATGAGCAGTATGACAAACCAGAACACCTGAATGCCGAGTACGCTCCAGATGCCTGTGCCCTCCACTCTTCCTGTGAAAACCGAACCGGGTAGATACGTAATGGCCTGAAAAGGCAATACTTTCATCACTGCGGACATCCAGCCCGGATAGAGGCTGATTGGAATGATCAGACCTGAGAACAGATCAACCACGACGCGTTTCATACGCATCATGCCTTCATTGTTTTCCACAAAAAATGCGGCAAGTCCCGTAATAACATTAATCTGGGAGTTAATGAGGAAACTGAAGAACAGCATGACCAGAAAGCCAATCCACGCGGACGGCGCCGTGGGCAGTTCAACCGGGAACAACAGAATCGCAATGAGCATTCCAGGAATCATAAGCAGCAGGAAACGGAAAATACCTTCGCCCAGACCCTGCATCATTTTGACCATGACATAGTTGATCGGTCTTATGAATTGAATGGCAATGGAGCCATCCCGAATGTCTGCGGCTATTTCCCGGTCCAGGTTGTTAAAATAAAACGCACGCGCCATCCACGATACAGCCACATATGTCGTCATCTGAGCTGCCGTAAAACCGCCCAGTTCACCACTACTGCCGTAAATGGCTTGCCATGTAAAGTAATACACGCCGATATTCAGCGTATATATCAAAATGCCGGAATAATAATTCACCCGGTATGCAAGCATCGTCAGGAACCGGATGCGCATAAAATCAAAGAATGCACTATTCATCTTAGGACACACCCACCGCTTCGTTCTTTGCGCCCACAATCTCGGGACGCTCGGCGGAACCGGATTGGTAAATACTGCGCACAATCTCATCCGTGTTAATCTCAATAATCTGAATATCGGTAATATCTGCCTGTCCAACGACGCGTCCCAGCACATCCGACACGTTGAGTTCAAGTGGAATCCAGACCGATGCGGACAGTTCATTCTCCACCGTCCAGCGAACAGGGAGCGCAGCAGTCCACTCCAGCATTTGTTCCATGGGATGAGCAGTGCCAAACTTGAACCGGATCTCCCGTTCCTTGCCCCACTGAGATTTCAGATGATCCAACCCGCCATCATAGATGATATTGCCCGCATCGAGCATAATAACTCTAGAGCATAAAGCTTCGATGTCCTGCAGATCGTGGGTTGTCAGCAAAATGGTTGTTCCGTGTTCCTTATTCATGTCTTTCAGAAATTCACGGATTTCCGATTTCACAACAATATCCAGACCAATGGTAGGCTCATCCAGGAAAACAATATCTGGATTGTGCAGCAGCGCAGCGACCAGCTCACAGCGCATACGCTGTCCAAGACTGAGCTTACGAACAGGACGGTTCAGCAAATCCTGAAGCTGTAACCGCTCAACAAGTTCATCCAGACGTTTGCGGAAATCGACCTCACCTACTCGATACACCTTTCGCAGCAAATGGAAGGACTCAATAACACCGATATCCCACCAGAGTTGGCTGCGTTGACCAAATACGACACCAATATTCTGCACAAACTTCTCACGTTCCTGATACGGAACATATCCACCAACCGATATTTGCCCTGAAGTAGGCACCAAAATGCCGGTCAACATCTTAATCGTTGTTGATTTACCGGCACCGTTCTCTCCAATATATCCGCATATTTCGCCTTGCGGAATTTGAAATGAAATATCATTTACAGCCAAGACCTCCTGGTATTGACGTGCAAACAGATCCTGAAATGCGCCCTTAAGCCCTCCTCGACTTTTCTGGACGCTAAACGACTTGCGTAAATCTTTGACATCAATCGCCAGCATGATTATACCTCACTTGGATTTTGTTGAAATTGCTTGTAGCCCAAAAAGAAATTATAATAGTATCAGTCAAAATTCAGCAAGCTTTAAAAAATAGTCTGAGGCCGCGTCCTCTGTTGTATCTCACAGATATGTCGTGTACGGAAAGCCCGGGCTAAATCAATTTGGACTCATCTTCATTTATTTTGAATACAAAGGAGAGCTAGCATGACCAGAAAGACGAAGAGAACCATTTGGATTTCTCTTGCCGCCTTCGTGCTTATTGTTGGAGGCGCTGCGGCATTTTATTTCGGTTCTATTCTCAATCAGTTGAATGGCTTGCAAAAGGAAGGCGATGATTCGCCGTTTGCCGGTATCGAAAATGTTGAAAAAGTAAGTACACCGGATCCTCCGAAATGGGAAGGCACCGAAACGGTTAATATTCTCGTTATGGGTGTTGATGCCCGCGGGCTGGAGAAGGGGGAAGTTCCTCGTTCTGACAGCATGATGGTCGTTTCGCTTGACCCACTCACCAAAAAAATTAATCTATTCTCCATTCTGCGTGACACATACGTCAACATTGACGGATATGGCAAGGAACGAATCAATACTGCTATTACCCATGGTCCCAACGTAGCAATGAAAGCTGCTGGAGACCTGCTGGGTATCCCTGTCCAGTATTATGTGTATACCGATTTCCAAGGATTCATCAAATTGGTGGATGCCGTTGGCGGTGTGGATTTTGACGTAGAGAAGGACATGCACTATACAAGTAAAGCGGACAATAATGAATACGATATTGATCTGAAAAAAGGCTACCAGCATTTGGATGGCGATACGGCTCTCATGTACGTTCGCTTCCGTCATGACGCCATGTCGGATTATGCCCGCTCCGAGCGGCAGCGCGAATTCCTGAAAGCTGTAGCAGCGAAAATGCAGTCAACGACAACGATTGCCAAACTGCCTTCCATTCTGGAAGAAGTAAATCCTTTTGTCGATACGAATCTGACCCTCTCCGACATGTGGAAGCTGGGCGGACTCGGATATCAGAGCAGCATGAACGGCAGCGAGCAAATCCCGCCAATGAAAATGCTCAAGGAAGAGCGTACACCGGGCGGAGCTGAGGTGCTGACGGTAACCAGTGAAGAAAAACTTAAGCAATATATTCAAGATATCATTCATCCTCCTGCTCAAGAGGAAGGCAGTACTACTGGAGCCGAAGACAAAACGGCAAGTGGTGACGAACAAAACTCCAAGCAACCCGCACAGTAATGAAGTGCAACACGCAGAGGGCAGCCCATATGCTGCCCTCTCGCTGTGTTTGGTTTATCTAATACGAAAGGAAGTTATCTTATGAATCCATCACGTTCCCGTTCCGAGCTTTTATACGAAGAAGCACTTCAACATATTGTAGGAGGTGTGAACAGTCCCTCCCGCTCATTCAAAGCGGTGGGTGGCGGTGCACCTGTCTTTATGAAAAAGGCGCAAGGTGCGCACTTCTGGGATGTCGACGACAACCGTTATATCGATTATCTCGCAGCGTACGGCCCAATTGTTACAGGACATGCTCACCCTCATATTACCCAAGCGATTACCGAGGCAGCAGCCAATGGAGTGCTGTACGGCACGCCAACAGAACTTGAAATCAAGCTCGCCAAAATGCTGAAAGAAGCTATTCCTTCAATGGACAAAGTTCGTTTTGTAAACTCCGGTACAGAAGCGGTCATGACCACCATCCGGGTTGCCCGCGCCTACACCAAACGTAATAAAATCGTGAAATTCGCCGGATGTTATCACGGTCACTCCGATCTAGTCCTTGTGGCAGCAGGTTCGGGGCCTTCCACGCTGGGTATTCCGGATAGTGCAGGTATTCCAACGAGCATTGCGCACGAAGTCATCACGGTACCTTTCAACGATCTGGACAGCCTGAAAGCAGCTCTGGAGCGTTGGGGCGATGATGTCGCCGCAGTCATGGTTGAACCGATTGTTGGCAACTTCGGTATGGTTATGCCGGAACCTGGCTTTCTGGAAGGACTCTGTGCCATGACACGGGACAATGGCTCACTCGTAATTTATGATGAGGTCATTACAGCCTTCCGTTTCCACTATGGCTCCACACAGACGTACGCGGGACTGGACAATCATGCGGAAATTGAACCGGATCTGACTGCACTTGGCAAAATCATCGGCGGCGGTCTGCCCATCGGTGCTTACGGCGGTCGTAAACAGGTTATGGAGCAGGTTGCTCCACTCGGCCCGGCCTATCAAGCCGGAACGATGGCTGGTAACCCTGCGTCTATCTCTGCGGGTATCGCTTGTCTGGAAGTTCTGCAAGGCGAAGGTGTATATACGGAGATGGAACGTCTTGCGATTGATCTGACAACAGGCCTTCAGGCTTCTGCGGATCGTCATGGCATTGCGTTAACCATTAACCGAATTCGTGGTGCCTTTTCCACCCACTTCTGTGACCATCCGATTACGAACTATGATCAAGCCCAGGATACCGATGGGGAACTGTTCGCTTCCTTCTTCCGTCATATGCTGAATCGTGGCATTAATCTGGCTCCTTCCAAATATGAAGCCTGGTTCCTGACCACTGCACATACGGACAAGGATATTCAAGAAACATTGGAAGCCGCAGAATCTTCCTTCAAAGCTATGGCTCAGGCGTAAACCGTTATCTAACAATTCACATGTCGCAGCATAGCATGTCACTGAAATTAAATTAATCACATGAAATAAAGGCGTCCCACAAGCGATTATTCCGCTTGTGTGGACGCCTTTTGTAGTTTCGCTATCTCCTCACGGATAATCCTCAGCCCTTCCTTGATCCGTTGCTTAGGTACATTGGATATGTTTAACCGCAGCATTTTATCCTGATGTATCTCCTGTGCACCTTCCGGATAATATCGCTCTGTTGTATCGGCGATGACTCCCCGTTGATCCAACCGGGACAGCAAGACCTTGAGCGGCATATCCTTAGGCAGTGGTAGAACCGTATGCTCCCCTCCTGTACGCGGCGCATTCGCAAATGGACTGAAGTCAGGGAAGGCATTAAGCTGTTGATACAGCTTGTTCATCCGGGCAGCATAACGACTGCGGATGACTTTGCCATGGTGGGCAAACATCCCGTTACGGATGTAGACTTCAAGTGCTGCCTGGGATAGTACCGCAGTGTCAATATCGAGCATTTTTTTGTATTTACTAAACGATGCAGTAAGACTTACAGGCAGAATAGCCACGCCAATCCGCAGGCCGGGAAACAGGATTTTGGAGTAACTTTTCAAATAAATGACTCGCCCTTCTGTATCATAGGACCATAATGGGTCCTGCTTCGTGTTCTCTTCCAAATCAGCCAAGAAATCATCCTCTACCAGATAGACATCATAACGCTGCGCCAGGCGGATTAATTTTTTCTTCTCAGCTGCCGTCAGGGAAGTCCCAATCGGATTGTGAAACCGTGGCATAACATAAAAAAATTTGATGTCTCCTTCGCGGAACTGTCGTTCGAGCGCGTCCCAATCCAGGCCCTCCAGAGAGCGCCTGACACCTGCAATAGGGACATTCAGTCCTTGTAGAAGCGAAGGCATATTATGATAACCCGGCAGTTCCAGCATTACCTGCTTTTTCCCATTTGGAAAAGGCATTAACGCCAGCACAGCTAGAGCTTGCTGCACCCCTGAAGTAATAAAGAACTGCTCCTTCCGGGCAAACACCTGATAATCGGCGAATTGCTTCTGCAACAATTCAATCAAGGAAGGCAAGCCTCTCTCGGTTCCATACAAAAACAAATCCGCCTGTTTCTTCTCCATTGCCTGATCCACACAATGGCGAAAATCGGAATAAGGGAATACACGCGGATCAGGAGCTGCAGAGGCAAAATCCAGCGGTCCCTGCCACTCTCCATCCTCCACTTCGGCTCCATTCTGTACCGCATAATATCCGGACTGAGGCACCGCGTAGACCAGATGCCGCTCTTCCAGCCACTCATACGCTCGTATGGCTGTACTCACACTACATTGATACTGCTCAGCCAGAACACGCACAGCCGGCAGTTTGATTCCTTTGTCCTGCCATTGTCCACTATTCTGCTGCCGCAATTGGTCCTGAATCCATTGCTTAAGTGATTCGGCGATGATTTCGTATTTTCTCATTGGATTCTGCAACTCCTCCGACTTCAGCATTACCTTAAGTGTACCGGTACAATAAACGTTTTTGTCTATTGTACCACTATTGGTCTGGCAGTATATTGAATAAGGTCAGACAGCGTACGCAGCAACATATGCGCGGTTGTAGTAGTAAAGAAAAACCGTATTATTGGAGGAAAACCTATGAACAATAGCCAGACTAGAACATACGCATATGTAGCAGCTGTTTTATATGCAGCCATTATTGGTTTATCCTTTTTATTTGTCAAAATGACGGTGAGTGTGGCACATCCAATTGATGTACTTGCACATCGTTTTGCTTTGTCATTACTCGTAGTCAGCATCCCTGTCATTTTCGGATGGATCAAGATCAAGCTAACCCTTCGTGATCTATGGCGTATCATTCCGCTAGGGCTGCTCTCTCCTGTTTTGTTCTTTGCCTTTCAGGCATTCGGGTTAGTATCGTCCAACTCATCGGAAGCAGGGATTATCCAGGCGATGGCCCCCGTATTCACACTTGTGTTGGCCTCTATCTTTCTAAAAGAACGTACATCCCTTGTGCAAAAACTGTTCCTGCTGTTGTCCGTGGCAGGTGTAATCTTTATTTTCTTGATGAAAGGGAGCGGGATGTCGGCAGGCAACTTTAAAGGTATTGCTTTACTGCTGCTCTCCACGGTGTGTTTTGCAGGTTATGGTGTATTGGCAAGACCCTTGGCGCAGAAATATAAACCGATGGAATTGACCTGGGTGACCCTGATGGTTGGATTTATCGTCTTCAACGCAGCTTCTCTGATTCGTCATGCGTCGAGCGGAACCATGATGGATTATGTGAAGCCACTCTTAGATGCATCTTACCTAGGAGCACTGGCCTATCTGGCTGTCCTCTCCACCATGTTCTCCACGCTGCTGGCGAGTTATGCCCTGACTCATCTGGAAGCTTCCAAAATGAGTGTATTCAGTAATTTGTCCACACTCATTTCGATTGCTGGCGGAGCCTGGATATTGCATGAACCTGTCCATGGATACCACTTTGTTGGAGCCTTGCTGATCATCGCAGGTGTACTTGGCACCAATATGAGCGGAAGAAAACGCAAGCTGGTCAATCCAGATAAAGCATGATACAATGTGAAAAATTATAAACGGATGTTATCAACAATGATGAAGAGAAGTACACAGGACAGGATACCTCAGAGAGCCGGCGGATGGTGTGAGCAGGTGTATCGGTCATGTGGAAATGGGCTTCGGAGTTCCGAGTTGAACCCTTTCTGCCACCTGTACTCAGGAGCGCGGATCGTCAGTAGGCAAGGCGGCATGTTCAGCCGTTATCCATGGACAGGATATCGATAAGGATTATGTGGGCTTCCTGCATATATTTATCCGTATCCCTCAAGTGGGCCGCAACCAGCGGCCAATTAAGGTGGCACCGCGAAGCATAAGCCTCGTCCTTCTATTCTGTTCCCGTCTGGGAAACAGGATGAAGGACGAGGCTTTTTTAATTTATGTATGTACCCAAAACTGTTGCAGGCTGAAAGGAGGTGATGGTCGTGGAAGACGGCTGGTGGCGTCAGCAATTAAGGATCGAAAAATCACAACATCAAAGGAGAATGAACCATGAACAAGAACAAAGACATTATTTTAACCGGAGACCGGACAACCGGACAGCTTCATCTCGGCCATTACGTGGGCAGCCTGCGCAGTCGGGTGCAATTGCAGGATGAGTACAAAACGTATATTTTACTGGCTGATGTACAGGCGCTTACGACCCACTATGATCAACCGGGGCTGATTGCAGACAGCGTGCATCAAGTGACACTCGATTATCTTGCCGTAGGTATCGATCCCAATAAAGCCACTCTGTTCATCCAGTCGATGATCCCGGAAATTTCCGAGCTGACTGTCATATTCTCCATGTTTATCACGGTGAACAGTCTTCGGCATAATCCCACGATTAAAAACGAAGCGCGTGACCGTGGCTATAAGGATCTCTATTACGGATTTCTCGGTTATCCCGTCAGTCAGGCTGCGGATATTGCGTTCTGCAAAGCAACCCTTGTTCCAGCGGGGGAAGACCAGATCCCACATATCGAAACAGCGCGGAAACTGGTCCGGCGGTTCAATGAATTATATTCGCCCGTTCTGCCTGAACCACGTATTCTGACCGGAGAACGGCTGGGCGGACTGGATGGCGTCGGCAAAATGAGCAAAAGCATGGGCAATGCCATCTCGTTGAATGCTCATCCTGATGATGTGTATGCCAAGCTGGCCAGGGCAAAAACCGATCCTGCCCGCATTCATCGTTCTGACCCGGGACATCCGGATATTTGTCCGGTATTTGCCTATCACCAGCTGTTTCGAAAGGATCAGGCCGCTGAGATTCATGCGAGCTGTAGTGACGGCACCATTGGTTGTAAGGATTGCAAGATGATTGCAGGCACTGCAATTAACGAACTGCTCTCCCCTTTCCGTGAACGGCGAAATTACTATGAACAACGTGGACATGAAGTGAAAGAAATCCTCGTGGAAGGCACACGCCAGGCCCGTCAGGCTGCACGTGAGACGATGCTTGAGGTTCGTGAAGCGATGGGGATACGTTATTTCGACTGACGGTATGAGAAGGCTTGATCACGTTAACACTGCTGAGAACAGTATATTGGGAAAAGAGGTCCCCTCAGCATGAAACCAACACAGCCTTCCTTTTTGCAAGCCATGATGTTAATGATGTTATCTGTCGGCCTGATCAGTCACGTCCTGATCATCCCTGCCCTTTTGTCTTCGGCAAAAAGAGATGCATGGATATCCGTTCTGTTGTCTGCAGGGCCTTATCTTTTATTCACTCTAATGCTTGCCTATGTCTCTCGTTTTCTCCAGCACCAAACCTTGCATGAATGGCTGACTTCCCATCTTGGCAAGCCTCTTGGCATGCTGTTTCGGGTGGGAAACAGCCTCTTTTTTCTGTCCGTGATCTACTTCACTCTGCATGATACCACCACTTGGGCCAAAACTAATTACCTGACGGAGACGCCCATATTGGTTACAAGCATTGCTCTGATGTCTCTCTGTGCCTATGCGGCCTATAAAGGAATACGCTCTCTGGCATTTACAGCAGGTTTGATCCTGCCCCTGGTTGTGCTACTTGGCTTCTATGTAGCTATCGTCAATACACAGTACAAGGATTACAGTCGTCTGCTGCCTGTGCTTGAACATGGCTGGCATCCTGTGCTTCATGGCACAGTCTACAGTCTTGCAGGCATGTTTGAGTTGCTGTTCATCTGGTATCTGCAGCCCCACCTTTCCAAACGGATACGTGTATGGCAGTACCTGATGCTCGCGATCATTATCCTTGGGCTGACACTCGGTCCACTCATTGGGGCGATCGTGGAATTTGACCCTTTTGAAGCTGCCAAAATGCGATATCCCGCCTTTGAAGAATGGCGAATTGCGTCCTTGGGCAAATATATTGCCCAGACTGATTTCTTTTCCATTTATCAGTGGCTCGCCGGTTCTTTTACCCGGATTAGTCTGGCCATGTATATTGTAGTAGAAATTTGGAATATTAAGAGCGCCTCCAGAAGGATCATATGTTGTGCCACTCTTGGCGTCTTTTTTATTCTTACCATGCTGTATCCTCTGGATGATATGACATTCGAAAAACTGCTTGTCCAATACATATTCCCGTTCAATCTCGTGTATCTGAGCGGACTAGCGGTGGTTGCAACAGCAGTTGCATACATCAGTTCACGCCATCAGAGGAGGAAACATCATGGAGCACCAAACGATTGACACCACGTCCCATGAAACGCTGCTTGCCTCTTTCGAAGAGCAGTTCAGTCCCTGCGCAGATGTTGTTATTCAAAGCTTCCCTGCCAAAGATGAAACCGATATGTCGGTGATTATGCTCTATTGCGACGGTTTGGTCGATGGTAAACAAATCAATCAGTTTATTATCCCACGGCTAGAACAGCATTCTCTACATGAAGAAGAAGCACATCCCAAAGAATTGGGGTTAACATTGAATCCGGTGGATGATCTCACAGATACAGAGAATTTAAATCTGCTGATTTTCAGCGGACAATTACTGCTCATTTTCGGAAATGGTGATCAATCCTGCAGTCTAGATATCGCGAGTATACCAGGAAGAACCCCTGAGGAGTCGGCGATCGAGTCATCGATTAAAGGACCTCGGGATGGGTTCACTGAGGAGTTATCCGTGAATATTGGCCTCATTCGCAAACGAATGAAAACCTCTTCCATGTGTTATGAGAAATATGTTAAAGGTGGTCGTACCCAGACCGCTATTGGTCTGTTATACGTCAAAGACATCATTAACCCGGATATTCTGAAAGAAGCACGCCAAAATCTCGACCAAATTGAAATCGATGGCATTCTTGGTACCTCTATTATGGAACGTGCCATTATGGGGGGAATTCGCAGCATCTTCCCACTCACGGATAATACTGAGCGACCCGATTATGTCGTGGACTCCCTTTTAAATGGGCGATTTGCGGTTCTCATTGAAGGTTCACCAGTAGCCATTATCGCTCCAACCACTCTGTTTAATCAGTTAAAATCGCCGGAAGACGAGAGTACCCCTTTTTTCATTGTTACTTTTGAGCGAATTTTGCGCATTTCCGGATTACTGATTGCCTGCTTCTTTCCTGCCTTCTATATCGGCCTGACTAGTTTTAACGTGGAGCAGATCCCCTTGCCTCTGCTTGCAACCATTTCGGGTACACGGATGGGTCTACCTATGCCAGTAACGCTGGAAGCATTTTTAATGATATTTATGTTTGAGCTATTTAATGAAGCCGGCCGCCGACTCCCACGAGCCTTGGGACAAACCGTCAGCGTCGTAGGTGGGCTTATTATCGGAGATGCAGCTATTCGAGCAGGAATTACTTCCCCCACGATCATTGTCACGGTGGCTATTTCGGTAATCTCCAGCTATATTTTGGTGAATACCGTGCTTAGTGGAGCTACTGCTCAAGTCCGGATTGGGATGCTAGTCATTTCTTCCATTCTTGGGTTATTCGGTTTCATGATTGGACTACTGGGTCTGCTGGTGCACCTCGTATCCTTGGAGTGTTATGGCGTCTCATACCTGTCACCCGTCTCACCTTATATACCCGGCGACTTCACCCAAGCCGTATCCATGCCCCCTTCTATGAAACGGACCAAGCGCCCAGCTGTACTCCATACACAGGATTCCACTCGCCGGAGGAAAGGCTCGTGACAAGATGGATGGCTAAAGTTAGCTTGTTAATAAGCTGCTTTATCCTGCTGACCGGGTGCTGGGATTCCAAAGAGGTTCAGAGTATTAACTTTATCACGGCTGTAGGAATAGATTATGTAGACAACCAATATGTTGCTTACGCCCAACTCATTGATTTCTCCAGTATTGCCAAGCAGGAAGGGCCCACTTCAAGGCAAGCAAGTGATATCTGGATCGGACGGGGTGAGGGTTCTACGCTGAGTATGGCTATTGATGATCTATATCAAACTTCTCAGCAACAAACGTTATGGACCCATGTAAAAGCGATTGTCTTATCCAAAAATGTGTTGAATGGACGGCTGGAAGATGTCTTTAATACACTGTTGCATTCAGGCCAACTGAGATATACCCCATGGCTCTACGGTACAGAGCGTAACATTACAGATGTACTCGCTCCCTCTGCACTGCTGAACCAATCCGCCCAGACCATAGAGCTGTTTGAACCGATGAAGCTGTATAAGCAACATTCCGGTTATGAACCCATCCGGCTTCATCAGCTCCTTGACGGATTTCGGGAGCCTGCTTCAGTTATTCTTTTGCCTTCCATTACCAATCAGAATGAGACCTGGTTTAACGGAGAAAAAGCCCCCCCGCTTATTAGGATGGATGGGTTTTACGTCATTTCAAATGGTAAAAGTCAAGGCAGGTTAACGGGTAAAGACGCTGATGGAACACGATACGTGAATTATGACCGCGTCTTTCAATATCCGTTGTATGTATACAGCAACGGGAGCAAAACGCCGGAGCTGACGCTTAGGCTTAATCACCCAAAGACCACGATTAAGGCGAGGAAAGAAGGAAATGGCGTTACATTCGACCTGGTTACTTCGGTTAAAAGCGCCATCATCGAGGATCATAACTCTCATCGCTCTCCCCATGTTATGGAAAAGGAAGCGGAGAAACAGATTGAGTCCGAAATTCGCAATACGTTTGAGAAAACCAAATCACGCAAGATTGATTCCTACGGTTTTGTGGAACATCTATATCGTCATGATCTCCCCCTATGGAGACAGGCGGTATATAAACGGGCCAACCCACTTGAGGGGTTTAAACTCGGTAAGGTCGAGGTTCATGTGAAAATCCTCAATGCCAGTACGTATAAATATGATGAGTAACGCAAAAAGACGATCAGCAGCCTGCAGTCCATGCAAGGTTACGGGTCGTCTCTTGTCATTTCGTCTTATTCCAGTGGAAACGCCATAACACTCATGAGTGCCAATTCAGGCTGAGTGGTATCCAGACGACTGTACTGTATGATAACAGGAACATCGCTGGAGACGGTAATTGCATAGGGTATTCCAGGAGGGATGAGTTGTTCACCCGATCTCAACGACGCTGTCCGAATATGCTTTGTTCTCCGCGCAGGCACCTCAGCCACGATGTCTTCGAGCGGTTCCCTATCTTCAAAATAGATCGTTATTTGCAGCTGTGCATCCACTGTGCCTGTATTTAATACACAGATGCTCTCGTGACTCTCCAGTGAGCCCGAGCTGTCTGGTGGAATGTAACCATCGGGGATCACCCAGTAGGTGTGACCTGTCGCTGTGGAAGATATTTTATGTGCTGAAGTGTTCGTCTGATCCTGTGCCATTAATAATTCCTCCTTTGCTAATGCAATAATTAGTTAAACGCGCGTAAGGCTCGCGGTGCGGGCGCTTCGGTGGACGGATCGGGCTGTGGGCCGCTGTTGGCTCGGGATTTCTTTTTTATTCCCCCTCAGCAGGGGAAATCCCGCTCCAAAGGCGGACGCTTCGCTCCCTCTGCTCCGATTCCGCCCTCCTCCGCTGCAACGCTCGCCATGGCTTTTTAAAGGCTTTTTGCCTTCGCTATGTTCGCTGGGCAACTTAAGAGCAACCTTGCTCGTTACTTCGTTAACTCGCTTAATAAAAAGGCTGCTTGCGGGGCAGGCGCTTCGGTGGACGGATCGGGCTGTGGGCCGCTGTTGGCTCGGGATTTCTTTTTTATTCCCCCTCAGCAGGGGAAATCCCGCTCCAAAGGCGGACGCTTCGCTCCCTCTGCTCCGATTCCGCCCTCCTTCGCTGCAACGCTCGCCATTGCTTTTTAAAGGCTTATTGCCTTCACTATGTTCGCTGGGCAACTTTTTGGGATGCTCGTTACTTCGTTAACTCGCTGAATAAAAAGGCTGTTTGCGGGGCGGACGCTTCGGTGGGCGGATCGGGCTGTGGGCCGCTGTTGGCTCGGG
>NZ_LGRP01000106.1:0-448 GCF_001636635.1 Paenibacillus sp. O199 | reverse complement strand
AGTATGGCCCGGTGGATCCGTCTACTTTTCTAATTTGTAGTTAACGTTTGGATACCACTTTGAGGCATGTAATAGGGTACTGAGCTTCGGCACAGGGCTCAAATTGCATCATTAAATGTCTCCGATGTGGCTATATGTCATGGATAAAGGCAGCCCCCTATATCTTTTTTTGTGGCAGCATGGGTCCATCAAAGCAATTATTCAGGGTCTTAATGACCTCCACAGCTCTAAACGTAATTCATCTGGCTTTGCCTGTACTTACTTCCTCCATGAAAAAAAGTGTTGATAATGCTCATAATGCTGCCCAGCAATTTCCTCCCTTCTCAAGACTATTCTGGCTTCCTGGGTACTTAAAAACAGGGCTTAGAGTATGGCTGCTGACAAAATTGCACTCTAAACGCTAGCTTAGGTCTGCTGCGGCCGCGATATCCTGCAGATGCATCCAGTA
>NZ_LGRP01000103.1:0-252 GCF_001636635.1 Paenibacillus sp. O199 | reverse complement strand
GAATCGTTTCCCGAGTGGAAACATTCAAATACAAAATCTAGCCAGGTCGGCTAGCTACTCACTCGTTGCTCAGTTTTGAGAGCTCAAACTCTCAAACGTTTGGTGGCGATAGCGAAGGGGTTCCACACGTTCCCATCCCGAACACGACCGTTAAGCCCTTCAGCGTCGATGGTACTTGGACCGCAGGGTCCTGGGAGAGTAGAACGCCGCCAAGCGTAAACCCATTACGGGTTTCAATATCATATATAATGT
>NZ_LGRP01000025.1:23472-75664 GCF_001636635.1 Paenibacillus sp. O199 | reverse complement strand
CGGCGCGCAAGGCGGAGGAGAGCCTATGCAGCTCCTGCTCACGCATGGTTCCGCGCAGCTGCTCCTCCGCCCTGGCCAGCAGGCTCTGTTCGCAGCCAATGTCCTGCTCACAGGCAAGCAAGGCCTCAAGGCCCACTGCCGCCTGTTCGATCAGATGCTGACGCTGTTCACTGAGACGGCTCTCTTCCTGGGCAGCCAGCTTCAGCCGATCTGCCCCCTGTTCAGCCGACTGCTTATTGGCTTCCATCTCAGCCTTGTTCTGGCGCAATTGCTCCGCCGCAGTATCCAAACGATGCTTCAATTCCAGTGCAGCCTGCAGCTGTCTGCGTTCTTCGGACTTCACTTCATTCGGCTTCAGGCTTTCCTGTAATTCTTCCCGCCGTTTGCGGCCACGCTGCTGTAGTTCTTTTTCCTTCTCCAGCTGTTGTCCGATGACACTCTGTTCAGCCTGTCCTTTGTCCAAAAGCTGCTTAAGACGGGTACTATCCTCTCGTAGCCCATCCCGTTCCCGTTGCAACTCCTTGGCCTGTTCAAGCTGTTCCAAACGAAGCAGCAGCTTGGGTTCTTCCTCAGCCATCTGTACACGGGCCGTTTCGGCCTTCTCGGCTTCCAGTACAGACAGCCGTTCATGTTCTACCGCTTGCTGGTGAGCAATCCCGGCTGCATCCTCACGTAACTTCTGCTGTGCTGCTGCGTCACGCATCGTCTGCAATGAAGGCAGTATCGCGTCTGCCGCCCCGGCCAGTTTCAGCCGTTGTTCCCCAGCTTCGATCTGTGGTGCACGTGCTTTCAGCTTTTCGTGTTCCTCCATACGAGCCTGGCGTTCATGGCTTAACTCACGGACTTTACCGAGTTGCTCGGCTTCCTTCATCGCTTCATCAAGCGTTTTGCGTGACAATTCAGACTGTTTCACAGCAGCTTGAAGAAGAAGCTCCGTTTCTGCCAACGTCTCTTTGCTGGCATTCCCAAGCCCCTGCTGCTCCGCGGCCAATGACTGATGAACCATATCATTGTCCTTCACCCGACGGCTGAGCTTGATGGCAAGCTGATCTCCATACTTCTCCAGATGGAATAAACGTTGCAGCATCTGGCGTCGTTCACTGCCTTTCAGTGACAGAAACTCAGCAAATTTCCCTTGTGGAAGCACAACGGCCCGCGTAAAATCATCCATTTTCAACCCAATGACATCTTCAACGCATCGATTCACGTCTGCCAGTTTATCAGCCAGCACCTGTTCCTCTCCGTTGACGGTCTCAATGAATTTGCTTATTGTGTTGCTTACCGATACCTCATTGTTTCGTTTGAAGCGTCGTTCCACCCGAAATCTTCTTGTGCCTTCCGCCGATACAAGTTCAAATGTAAAAGCTACGGACAACGAATCCTCAGCGTGGTTCATGATTCCCTGGGTACCATTAACAGCACGTTCCACTTTTCCGTACATGGCCAGCGTAATCGCGTCGAGTAAAGAAGATTTCCCACTGCCTGTAGGACCAAAAATACCGAACAGTCCCGTTTCCGTCAATACAGTAAAATCAATCTCCTGAGTCTCCCGATAACTTTGCAGACCTGCGACTTTCAATAAAATCGGCTTCAATTTCCCTCGACCTCCTCACGCACACCCGGCTCGTCCTCATCTACGAGTTCCAGGAACAGTTGAACCAGACTGTCTTCAGGTAATGCCCCACCTGTCTGACGCTGATAAAATTTGCGGAAAAGCTCATGTACCGGAAGCTCGGATCGTTGCTCCAAAAGCCCTGCGGCTGCCATCTCGGGATACACCGGACGGATATGGATGATCCCGTCATGCGACTTACGGAGCTGCTGAATTTCTTTCAGAGACATGGCGTCATCCAGCCATACTTCCATATCAATAAAAGCCTGAGGATCACGCCCTTCATCCAGCCACCGATAAACCTCAGCCAGACCGCCACGCGCCTTCCAGCGTACAAGGGGACGTCCGGAGGTCAACAGCACTTCTTCCACGTTTGCGGCGCCTCCTGGTGCCACATCAACCATGGTGACGGACTTACTCTGCCCCGCTTCGGAGAAACTGTAGGCCAGTGGAGAGCCACTATACCGAATCACACCGTCCCCTTTAACTGCCTGCGCACGATGAAGATGCCCCAGTGCTGTATATTGCGCACCTGTTGACAATGCAGAAGGGTCAACCGTATAGGCCCCCCCTACCTGAATGGGACGTTCCGAATCACTTTCCACTCCGCCCAGAACATAAATATGACTCATCGCCAAATTCACCGTATCCGGACGAAAAGAAGCAGCCAGACGCTGCATTAACATGCCAACCCGGCGACTGTATGCCTGACGAAGCACATTTTCGTCCCCATCCGTTGTCAGCAGTTCATTCAGTCGCGCTTCCGAGGGGTATGGCAATGCAGCAATCTGCGCTGTCTCCCCAGTTCGCTTTGCATGGATAGTGACTGCTTCTGAAGTAGGCATACCTACAAGTGTAATTCCCTGTCTGTTCACAAGTGGGGTTACCGAAGCCACTCGCTCCGGCTGATCATGGTTTCCCGCGATCACCACAAGAGGTCTCCCTTGTTCCGTCAGACGCGCCGCAGCCTCATAAAAAAGCTGTTCCGCCGATGCAGGCGGATTTACAGAATCATACACGTCTCCAGCCATCAATATGGCATCTGCCTGCTGCTCATCCGCGAGTCTAACAAGCTCATCCACAAAATCCTCCTGCTCTCGCAGCCGGCTCCGTCCCTCCAGCGTTTTCCCCAGATGCCAGTCCCCTGTGTGCAAAATACGCATCGTCCGTTCAACCCCTCTCTCAAGCAAAATCCGATGATACAAATTCCATCTGGCCGTTTTAAAATTTCACTTTATAGTTTCACAGCATGTCCGCCATCAAAAAAGTACAGCCACTTCCGGTCGACTTTCCGACCCAGAATATCTTCAATAGCCCGGCCATACAGCTCCAGCTGAAAGCGATAGTTTTCCGTCAGTTTGTCCAGTCCACCGCGATGCTCCAACACCCGGTCTGTCTTGTAATCTAGCAAAACAAGCTCGCCATCCACCTCATACAGGCAGTCAATAATCCCCTGTACTAGCACCGTCTCATTTTCTAGTGATGCCTGCATCTTACCGTCTTCTTCCAAAGTTTGTATCCCTGCATCTGGTGATAGACTATGAAGCCATTCGGCAGGAGAATGATGTGCCGGAAGTCCATAAATAAATGGAATCTCCCGTTTCATCCACTCTGCACGCAACAATTCTGTCCCAGGCTCTGTATTGAAAAATCCAGCCAGTTGATCAGACTCAATAACCTCTGCCTGATGGGGGAGCAAAATCTGGAGCTCAACTAACCGCAAAAGTGTCTGCTCAACGATTTGCGAATCAACGGGTGAACCATCTACAGGAAGATGCTGCATCAACGTATGATACACCGTTCCCCGCTCGGCTCCAGTCAATTGTTTCTCCTCCATGAATTTGGGACGACGTAGATGCAATTTAAAGGACGAGCCTCCATCCTTCACTTCACGGCCCTCATAATCCACAGAAGCCTCAGATTGTTCTTCAACTTCCTCCATCATCTGTAAAGACTGATGGTCTTGCATGGCTAGCAATGTTTTTAGTTCGGTAACCGATGTACTGGCAGCTACTTGCGTTGCTGCTTGATGAGGATACGCCCATGAAAGCCGTTTATCAACTTCACGAAGCAGCTGTACACCCTCTTGCTCACCTATTGTAAATACATCTTCCTCACTGATGTCTCGTAGTGTTGCATCTTGAGTATCCTCGACCATCTCTTCTTCAGTGGAGGAAGGAAACAGCTCCACAGGCTGAACGGCTTTTAGGGCAGCAATTCGATGTTTCCGCACTTCTGTCATGCCCTCTTCTTCACCAAGCGTCTGATCCACAAATATTTCCCGGGATACTTGATCAGCAGAAATGACGGAAATGCCCCAGCGTGATTCATCATCCACAAGACAGGCAGCATATGAATCAGTGCCTCCCGCAAGTTCACGCAGCAAAGCTGCGTCTGGATGTCTCATCAGGGATGGACCGATCCAGTCCAGATAACTCCGTCCGGCTGCAAGCAGATAGTCAGGCAATACCCGTTCCGGACTGTCCTTAATCTGAGACCAGGCCACTGCCTTTTTAACAACATCTTTCACCGTACCGACCAAAATCATTTTCTCTTTTGGACGGGTCAGAGCCACATAGAGCACCCGCATCTCTTCGGCAAGCAGCTCAAACTGGGCACGACGACGAATCGCCAGATTCGCCAAGGTTGGATAGGCAACCCGATTCTCACGGTCTACAAACCTCGGGCCAAACCCCAGCTCCTTATGCATCAGAAACGGCGAGTTCAGATCCTGCTGATTGAACATCTTGGATATACCCCCGACAAAAACAATAGGGAATTCCAAGCCCTTACTCCGGTGAATCGTCATGATGCGTACCGCATTGTCCTGCTCACCAGAACCACTTGCTACGGTGCCAAGATCTCCCCCGTTCTCACGTAGTCTGGATACATAGGTCAGGAAGCGAAACAATCCGCGATTGGCCGTTGCCTCCTCATATTGCCGCGCGCGATCATACAAAGCCTTCAAATTACTTTGACGCTGCATGCCTCCCGGTAGGCCGCCAACCCAGTCCAGATAACCCGTTTCCCGATACATGCGCCAAATGAGTTCACTCAAGCTGCCTTGTCTGGCTTCAAGTCGCCAATGTTCCAACTGACGCATAAAGCGAATTAACTTTTGTTGCAACTCTGTGCTAGTACCGTTGTCCCTATCCGCATCGTCGCTTATACGTCCACCCATACTTGCATCTATACCAGCATCCATAATCTCATCTTTACCTGCATGTACAGAGGTTTCATATATACGTTCGATAACGTCTGCTTCGGCGGATACTGCCGACTCCCGCTGCCCCTGTTCCATTTCTGACCAGACTTCGGGCCATTGCAGCTGGATTGCAGATGAATCCGGATTCGAAGCTTTCTCACCATGCTGCCCGAAAACATTCAACGAACTTGAGAATGCTCCTGTAGCTGATATAACAGCATCATAGAAAGACTGTCGCTTGTCCCCAAGGCGAATCTGAGCCAGTTCCTCTTCATCTAGTCCGACAATCGGCGAACGAAGCACGGAAGCAAGCGGTATATCCTGCCTTGGATTATCCACAATCTGCAGCAAGGACAACATCACTTCCACTTCCGTCGCTTGAAAATACCCTTTGCTTTGCTCCCCTCCGGCAGGAATACCCTGCTGTCTGAATTCCTCAATCATGAGTGGAGCCCACATCAGGGCAGAACGCAGCAAAATAACAATGTCTCCATAACGCGCAGGTCGCATGGATTTGAGGGCTTTATCATAAACGTTGAGGGCTGGTTTATCCGTATCTCCGACCATTTCACGAATACGGCGAGCCATGGCCCGAGCCTCCAGCTGAGCGGTTTCAAGCTCGGCACTCTCCAGCTCAGCAGAAGGTAACGCATCCCCATTCTCATCCGTGCTTTCCGTCAGATCAGGTCCTCCGCCTTGACGATCGATCAATATGAGTTCAGGTGTGTATGCCTCATCTCCAAGCGTTTCTGCCGGGAAAGTAGCCCCATAAGCGAGCTGAGCTCGTTCATCATAGGCAATCTCGGCTACCCCTTCATTCATGAGCTGCTTGAATAACATGTTGACCGAATGGACTACTTCTGCACGACTACGGAAGTTACGTGCAAGATCAATACGTCTTCCTGCATGCAGTGATTCTCTCTCTCCGTCCATTTCCATATCCATATCCGAATTCGCTGCGTATTGACGGTACTTGTTCAGGAACAGACCGGGTTCAGCCAGACGAAAACGGTAAATACTCTGTTTTACATCACCAACCATGAATCGGTTTCCTGGATTTTCTCTGGAAATCAGTCGGACGATATCTTCCTGCACTGTATTGGTATCCTGATATTCATCCAGCAGAACTTCATCGAAACGTGCCCGGTATTCCATTGCTGCATCCGAAGGCATGGACAGCTCAGGGGTTGAATCTTCATGGCGCAAAATATGAAGACAGTAATGCTCCAGGTCACTAAAATCGACCTGACCGCGCTCCTGCTTGGCCTGTCGGTATCGCTCTCCAAATGCACTGACGAGCTTGGATAGCTCCTGCATTAGTGGTGCCGCCTGCTCCAGCTCCTGCCAGAAAGAAAACGCACTTCTTCCAAACAATGACCCTTTCAGGTCCGTCACGGCTTTTTTCGCAGCCTCACGAAGTTCCTTGACCTGTTCTTGTAACCCCGGGTCTGTCTGGTCCTTTTTGCAAGGCTTCAGCTTGCCAAAAGCTGCTGGCTGAAACACTTCAGGCAATCTTTCCCATGGCATGACCTCAACAGCTGACAGAAGCTCTTCGACCATTGCTAAATCTTCTTTTAATGTATCTGCATAAGGTTTCGGACCTTCCGGCTGCATCGATATGCTGATCCCTTGACGCAGCAGACCAGCAGCACCACTTAGGGCAAGAGCTGCATCACGCAAAATACTCTGAACCCATGCAGAATGTCCAAGTGCCTCGACACTTTCCACCTGAAAAGCAGATGCCATCTCTGCAAGCCAATGATCCGGCCAAGAATGACTGCGTGAGAAATCATACAAACGCTGCACAAGTCGATGCATGGCATCATCGTTTCGTTCCCCACTGAACCAATCCACCAATTCGCGGAATGTACTGCCTTCGTCTTCTTCCCCATACTTTTCCTCAAACAACTGCTCCAACAATTCCTGCCGCATAATTTCGGCTTCATTTTCATTCAGAATCCGGAAAGCCGGGTTTAGCGGTATTTGCTGATAATAACGACGAATGACTTCCATACAGAATGAATGCAGTGTCGTAATCGATGCTCGCCCGAGCAATGACAGTTGTTTGCGCAGATGTTCTTCGGCAGGTTGCTCTTCAAGTGCACGTTCCAGTGCTTCCCGAATCCGCTGCTTCATCTCAGCAGCAGCAGCTTTCGTAAATGTCGCAACCAGCAAACGATCTACGCTGAATCCACGGGAAGGGTCTGCAATCTTGCGAATAATCCGTTCAACCAATACAGCCGTCTTCCCGGAACCCGCTGCAGCAGCAACCAGAATGTCTTCTCCACTCTGTGAGATGGCACTCCATTGGTCATCACTCCAGAAGCTTCCCTCCGGTTTTGGCATATTCGTCATGATGTTTCCCCTCCTTTGCCATGAGACAGCATGTCCCAGATTTGCTGTTTGCCCGGTTTGGACAACAGATTATATTCATTACCTTCGATATTTTCATCAAATTGACAGACTGGCTTGTACGGACAGAAGGTGCATGCAACCTCCTGCTGGATACGGTAAGGTTCAATCGCGACATCCCCGTCCGTAATCCGGGTGCCAATCTCACGTATATTGCTGCGAACTGAAGCAAGCAATGTATCCCATTGCTCCGGCGTAGCTACAGCAGCGCTACTATAAAAGCTGCCATCCGCCTTAAGCGCAACTGGAATAATAGCTGAGTAGCCTTTGTCCAGGGTGTTGTCCATTTGAGCGATCGCATCCCGATCCGCGAGCAGCAAGCCTTTCATTTTGAACCGTTTCAGCAGTTCTTGTCCTGCCTGCTCAGAAGTCATGCCGTTCGCGGATTGAAGCAACGGATTATGCACATGGAAATAGAGTGTTCCTCCAGGCATCGCCGATTCTCCAAGCCACTCCTCGGCAGCACTAAGCAGCACCTCCAAGTACGTGAGCATCTGTAATGACAGGCCATAATACACTTCATGGAGTTTGAGGTCGGTCTGGCTCGATTTGTAATCAATAACCCGCAGCAGCAGGCCGTTCTCTCCTTCGGCCACATCCACGCGGTCGATCCGCCCCACAATCTCCATCACACAGCCATTTTCCAATTCAAAACGAAGCGGTGGCAGGGGTTTACCTGGCCCAAAATCAAGCTCCAACCCAATCGGTTCAAAGCTTCCTCGTCTGGACTGTTCACCCAGAATAACCGACGCCCGGCTAACGATATCCTTCAGCTTGCGGAAGATATAACCATACCGTTTCGTGCTAAGCAAAATCTCTCCCTGCAACTGTGGTGCAATCTGCTCCACGGTGTGCTCCGCTTCCTTCCGACATTCATCCGGAGACAGACTGCCCCAACTGCGATTCTGCTCACGCAAACGCATGGCAAGCTGACTCAAGGCAGCATGGAACAATTGTCCTATATCAGGGGCTTGCAAGCGGTACAACTGGCGCTCTTTCAGTCGCAGCCCATGGGATGCAAAATGGGAGAACGCACACGCCACAAAACGCTCCATTCTGGAGACACTGGTCCTTACCTCTGTACCATATAATCTACGGCTGGTAGCCGTACGCAGAGGTAACGCCCGATTGCGATAAAAGACCGATCCAAGCAATTGTTTCAGCTGAGGTCTGCTTGTCTCCCGAGAGACATGCCAGTTATAGATCGCCCACCACATTTCAGAAATATCTTCTCCACGGCGCCATCTGCGCAACTGTCCGATGAGATAAGAGAGGCTCTGACCAGGATGAATAACATAAGACCAGTGCACCTCTTCAGCATTTGTAACCGGCGGCTGGGCAAGTAATGGCTGCTCATGTAGACCGAACATCTTACGTACATGTCGTACAATTTCTGAGGGTAGCAATGTTTTCCCTTCATCATCTGCAACGGGATAACTCAGCCATAACTGATTGCTCGCCGCTGTCAGGGCTGTATATATCAGAAAGCGTTCATCCAACATTTGTCTTGTTGCTCCTGGCCCAAGCCCCAAACCTCTCTCCGTCAACAGCAGCCGTTCCTGCTCAGTTAATACACCATCATCTTGAGGGACAGCAGGCAGTTCACCCTCTACTGCACCCAGAATAAATACGTACTTGATACCCTGAAGACGTGTACGATCCATCGATCCAATCAACACTTGATCAAGCGCTGGAGGAACAAGTCCCAGCTTCAGTTCGGTTAATCCGGTCTCCATTAGCCCGGCAAATAAATCGATATCCAGCCGTTCGGCCCCCATCATATCAACCATCTGATCTAATAGATCAAGGACGGCACCCCACATTTGACGATGCTCTCTCGAACGTTCCGGATCACCCTGAGCCTTGGCTTCTGCAGACATCTGATCCAGCTTCCAAGGAATCTCGGCATCTTCCAGTAATCTGTAAAGCGCCGCACATTGGTCTTTAGCTGTCTTTGCCTTGCTCATTCGTTTCTCAAAAGCACCCAGTGGATCAACAATCACCGTACGGCATTTTTCCATTAAGGACAGCATTTGTTCCCGGCCCCGGCTGCGGACATCCTGATCGTTGTCTTCCAGGGACAGGCTGGGTACATACTTCCATGGCTTTCCATCTGTCCAGCGGTATCCGTGAATTCCGCAAGCTAATATATAATTTTCGAGCTGGTCCATATCTTCACGTGTAATGGAACCGCCCCGTGGAAGCAGCAGATCCGTTTTCACACAGCGAAATACATCCTCATAACGCCAGCGACGGCGAACGATATCGAGTGCTGAACGAATAAATTCCGATAATGGATGATGTAGTTCATTTCTTCTCCGATCCAGAAAGACAGGCACGCCATAATCCCTGAATAGAGGCTCAGCAATGTCGGCATATGTATCCAACTGACGAACGAGCACTGCCATATCTCGATAACGCGCACCTTCATCTTGCGCCAGACGACGCATCTCACGAAGTGCTCCTTCCATCTCAGCCCGGCGGTTCTCAGCGGCGTAAAGTCGGACACCCGCATCACGCCCCTCACTCTTCCAGCGGACTCTACGATCAAAGCCAGCCTCCAAATGCGCCAGTCCAGGACTGCCTTCATATCTTGGCAAAACTTCCGGTTGAAGCACGGTTGTCTCATTAAGAACACCCAGATCCTCAGCCATGCCTTTGAGACGTGCATATGCACTCGCTGTGGGATGGAACAGCTCCAGTTCTCCTGGAAGTGCGCCGTGGTCGTAAGCACGATCCAACGTCAATGCAATTGTGACGGAAGAAGCTTGCAGCATCAGTCTTCCAATGACACTCATTTCCTGCGGGGTAAATCCCTGAAATCCATCGATCCAGATCTGTGCATCTTGCAGCAGCGTGCTCTCCGGCAACCGCTCTGTTAGTTCAGTCAACGTGTCTTCATCATCGATATATAGTTCGGTTAATTCTTTTTCATAATCACGGTATATAAGAAGCAAGTCATGCAGCTTGTCTCCCAGAATCGGTGCAGAAGAGGAAGTATTCCATGCGGAAAGTCCTTCTTCCAGTGAAGTGGGGTCAAGTTCATAACGTTTAAACTCACTGTATAGATCATTCAAGTCTCCGATAAATCCCAGCTGACTGCCTGATGCTCCAAACAGCTTCAATTCATCCTTACGACGCTGGAGCACTTTGTAGAGCAGCATTTTTTTACCTTCAGCTCCAATGGGAATACGTGCAGAACCACCTGCCTCCTGCATTACCCGATGGGCCAATCGGCGAAAACCAAGCACTTCAGCACGCATGGTACCTTTTATAGCACCTGAAGAAACCAGTGACTGTTCGGTTCGAAATGAACTCTGTTCCGGGACCAGCAGAATCAGTGGTTTACCTTGCGGTTCCTTTTGTAGCAGGGATGTGATTTCCCGGGTAATCAGCGTACTCTTGCCGCTGCCTGCCCGGCCAATAACGAAGCGTACGGACATGTTTAATCCTCCAAACCATCACGAACAGATTTTAATTCCCAGTATAACATATCTGACTTGGTTCGGAACATACGTTTGCCACTATCCGGCAATTCCAGAGATCATATGCACGAGCATAGCAAAAAGCCCGCAGCTTATGAAAACTGTGGACTCTTTGCGTAAATGTATGTTCGACTTAAATGGAAATCGCTCGATTAATTCTTTTTGCTGCGCACTTCGAAGATGGCAAATTTCAGGTAATGACCTTCGTCTACGCCCAGAATTTGCGGGTGATCCTTACCGGCTGCTTTCCAGTCGATCAGACGCAGTACTTTGCCTGCATCTTCGGCTGCATCCGCAATGGTTTCCAGGAAGAGATCCGGACGCATGTGATATGAACAGCTTGCCGTTACCAGATACCCGCCCTCATTCACCAGCTTCATTCCTTGCAGATTGATATCCTTATATCCACGGCATGCGCCTTTGACTGCTGATTTCGTTTTGGCAAAGGCTGGCGGATCGAGGATAACCACATCAAATGTTTTACCACTGGCTGCAAGCGCCTTGGACGTATCCACTTTCTGTTCGCCAGCACGTGCACGTACGTTACGCTCATCGAGGCCTTTCACCTGCTCACGCAAGTATTGGAATGCATCCGCAACGACAAATTCAACCCGGTCAGTGAAACCGTTCAGCTCTACGTTGGTACGTGCACTTTCAATCGCATGCTCTGAGATATCAAGACATGTTACTTTTTTGGCTCCATATTTGCAGGCGTTCAATGTGAAGCTGCCTGTGTGGGAGAAACATTCCAGCACAGTAGCCCCATCCCAATAAGGGAACGTCACAACCTTGCCACTTTTATTCACAGGAAGCAACTGCTGCGTACCATCCTGCTCGGTCTGTTGGAGCGTAATGCCACTCTTGTAACCCCAACCCTTCATAAGTGGTTCGATGGCTGCACGATTCTCGCGCTGGTCAAAGAAGTACCCTGTCTTCTGGCCTTCTACGATATCCACCTTAATGAGCAATCCATTCTCCGTTACCGTGACATGACGCGGGCACTCCCCGTACAATGGTCCCTTCGTCTGCTCCAAACCTTCCAGTTCACGAATGGATACATCACTGCGTTCATAGATGCCTTCCGGCTGCATTACTTCAATTAGAGCTTGTACAATTGCTTCGCGGCAACGGTCCATACCCAATGTGAGCAATTGAACTACAAGGATGCTGCCAAAACGGTCAACAATCAGTCCTGGCAGGAAATCAGCTTCCCCATAAACAAGACGGTATGCCTCTCCATCCTGGATAAAACGCTCCCGGTGGCGCAAGCAATCGCGGAAACGCGCTGCAAAAAACGCGGTGTCCATCTGTTCAAACTCCAAAGGTTGATAGGCCACGACTCGAACTGTGATTTGAGATGCAGGATTATAGTATCCCGTCGCAAGATAGCGACCTTGGTGATTCAATACGTTGACCAGATCTCCCGGCTCGGGGTTTCCTTCAACAGAGGCAATTTCATTGTTATATATCCATGGATGTGCATGTTCAAGCCGCTTTTTGCGGCTGCGTTCCAGTGTAACTGATGGCAAGATAGATCCACTTCTTTCATAGTTAGTTGAAAAGATAGGCTTGGTGCAAGAGAGACCGCTGCGGTGATGGATTGGACTTCGATAGCTGTTATCCCCAGATTTTTCTGATTCCCTTTCTTGAAAGGGAAAATCCGGGGATAAAGGCGCACGCTTCGCTTCTTCAGTTCCAATTCCATCCCCTCCGCTGCGTTTGCAGAATCTCCGTATCTTTTGAATAGGGGTGCGGTAATTTTGGTGTCCTCTTCTGGGATGAATCAGACTTTCGATCACTGTTTATCCCCAGATTTTTCTGATTCCCTTCTCGAAAGGGAAAATCCGGGGATAAAGGCGCACGTTTCGCTTCTACAGTTCCAATTCCATCCCCTTCGCTACGTTTGCAGAATCTCCGTATCTTTTGATTGGGGGTGCGGTAAATTTGGGTGACCGTTAAGGAAACTTATAGGTCTTTCAAACGCTGTTGAATCCAGAATTCCGTTAGCCTGTCATGGTTGTCCTTATTTACTCATAGGATGAGAATAAGGATATGCACGGAAGGAATGATGTTAACTCATGTTCAGAGATGTTGTGCTGCCCCTGTTATATGGGCTTCTTATCTTTTTTGGTGGGATGAAGCTGATGGAAACAGCCTTACAGCGGATGGCCGGGCCCATGCTGGCTGGATGGCTGGGCCGAGCTACCTCTTCTCCCTGGAAAGGCATGGCTTTTAGCGCAGGCGCTACTGCCCTGCTGCAAAGCAGTACCGCCGTCACCGTACTCACTATTGGACTGGCGAACGCCAGATTAATTACCTACGGACGCACACTTGGTATTATTCTTGGAACCAACATCGGAACGTGCCTGACCACCGAGCTGGTCGGACTGCAGATCGGACGGGTTTCCCTGCCTCTGCTTGCCTTGTCTCTGACAGGCTGGGCCGTCTTTGTTGTGCTTGGTGAACGAAATCAGTTCGCTCCTGAACGCACGCGTCGGACGATGTCTACCATGCAATACAGCTTTCTCGCGTCCGCTGGATTTGCCCTCGTCATGACAGGCATTCAAGTAATGCAATCCATTGCCGTACCCCTGCGAAGTATGGGCGTATTCCAGTGGTTTCTGGATCGCTCAGCAGACAGCTTGTGGTGGGGCTTTCTGGCAGGTGCCTGCCTGACGGCCCTCATTCATAGCAGCGCAGCTGTCATCAGCATGGCCATTACGCTTGCAGCCACAGGCGTACTGCCTGTAGAGATCGGCATCGCCATTGTGATCGGGTCGAACGTGGGGACCTGCATCACCGCCGTGATTGCTGCCGCTGGCGGAGCATCCGCAGGCAAATTTGTCGCAGCCTCCCATGTCGTATTAAACATTGCGGGGGCGCTGCTATTTATGCCGCTGATCGGCCAGCTGCACGCAGCTTCTGCCTGGCTGTCAGCGGATAACGGGGCACAGATTGCGCATGCCCAGACCCTTTTTAACGTCACCAGTTCACTGCTTGCCTTGCCGTTCTGTTACTTGCCAATTTGGCACAAAAAACCACCGGTCTCCACCCCAGTGGCGAAGTCACCCGTGGCCTGATGCTCAAAACTCTCTCAACAAACAGTAGCGTTACGTCATTCAATAGAAAACAGCTATACGTTAATGCCTAATTTGTTCAGCGCCACTCGTAAAATGTCATCGTTATTATCGTATCCACTATGCTGCTGTCTAGACCAAGCTTCTTCCGGAGTGTACCAATCCACACCTTTGATTTCTTCAATCTGAGGCTGCAGGTCGCCGCTTTCCGCTTCAACGAGATAATAATGGACTTCCTTGTCCACCGGACCAAACTCTGCATGCTGATACGTATAGGAAATGATATCGACGGGTTCTACTATTCGGCCGACCATGCCTGTCTCTTCCAGAATCTCACGCAGTGCGGTCTGTTCCACCGTTTCTCCATCTTCCATTTTGCCCTTGGCGAGAGTCGTTTTGCCGTAGCGATCTACAATCAGTTGAATTTGAAGCTTTCCGTCTTCTCCCGTGCGGTAGACGACTCCGCCTGCCGAAATTTCTTTTCTGTTCATGTTGCTCTCCCCCATTACGGAATTGTCTTCATCTTTTTTTTGGAAAAAGAAGGACCTCATCTCCACGGGTACGCTCCCCAAGGAAATGAAATCCTTGTTTCTGACGCCTCGATTACATCGCTGCGGACTTGAGATTTTCTTCCAACACACGAACCAGCGTAGCCTGGCTTTCATTCACACCCGCTTCGGTCACTTTGACACGGCATACCTTGCCGACCATATCCATCGAACCATCAAAGACCAGCTGAATGTAGTTGTCACTGTAACCGTGCAGTTTACCACTGCCTTCACGGCCCTTGGCTTCACCTTCAGGAATGACATCCAGTACTTGTCCCACAAACTGCTTGGCGTATGCCAGTTGCATTTGCTCGGATAGATCAATCAGTTCATGCACGCGTGCATTTTTGACTTCTTCATCCACCTGATCTTCCATACGTGCTGCCGGTGTTCCGGTACGCTTGGAATATGGGAATACGTGCATTTCGGAAAAACCAATTTTTTTCATCAACTCGTAGCCATTACGGAACATCTCATCCGTCTCACCCGGGAACCCAACAATAACGTCAGTTGTGATCGCTACATCCGGCATCGCTTCCCGAATGCGAAGCATTTTATTGTAAAACTCTTCGGTCGTATATTTACGGCGCATACGTTTCAGTACGGTATCATCGCCCGCTTGCAGCGGAATGTGGAAGTGGCGTACGAGTTTGTCTGAACGTTTGATCACATCCAGCATCCGATCATCAATCTGACTGGCTTCGATCGAACTGATCCGAATACGCTCCAGGCCTTCCACTTTGTCCAAGTCCCATAGGAGATCCGTCAGATCGTAATTCTCCATGTCATCCCCGTATCCACCAGTATGAATGCCTGTCAGGACAATTTCCTTGTACCCGGCATGCACCAGTTGATGAGCCTGTTGGATGATGCTATTTGCTTCCCGGCTACGGGAAAGTCCACGTGACCACGGAATAATGCAGAACGTACAGAAGTTATTGCAGCCATCCTGAATTTTCAGAAATGCACGGGTACGATCGGCAAAATCCGGTACGTCCATCTCTTCAAATACCCGCGTTTTCATGATGTTGCGCACAGCATTGACGGGCTGACGTGATTCCTGAATTTCATTGACATATGGCAAAATTTTGTCCCGATCCTGTGTACCGATAACAAGATCCACACCAGGGATGTCCAAAATCTCTGCCGGAGAAGTTTGCGCATAACAGCCTGTAACGGCTACAATCGCATCCGGGTTGCGCCGAATGGCACGACGGATAATCTGGCGGCTTTTTTTGTCGCCGGTATTGGTTACTGTACAAGTATTAATCAAGTATACATCCGCTGTCTGTTCGTCAAAGTCTACCTGATCGTATCCTTCGTTTTTGAACAATTGCCAAATCGCCTCTGTATCATAAAAATTAACTTTGCAGCCTAAGGTGTAAAACGCCACGGATGGCATAATTACATTCCCCCCATTTCTCCGGATTCATATAAGACGCAAGTTAGCGCCGCCATTCCAGCTGTCTCGGCCCGCAAGATGCGTTTGCCCAGTCCAACGGATACAGCACCCGCCTGATCGGCTTCAATCGTTTCCCTCTCCGAGAATCCACCCTCAGGTCCAACAACGATCAACACTTCAGCACTCGCACCAGGTGCAAGCTGCTCCACAAACGGCTTCAATGCGTCTCTTAATTGCTTGCCGTTTTCCTTTTCATAACAATAACATACCAGACTGTAGCCCTCAAAAGAAGATAGCAGCCCTTTCCAGGAAAGTGGCTGCTCGACGGATGGAATGCGGTTCCGATGGCTTTGTTCGGCGGCTTCCTTGGCGATTTTCCGCCACCGCTCCAACCGTTTGCCTTCTTTCTTGGCATCATATTGCACAATCGTACGCTCAGACAGGAAAGGAACAAATGAAACTGCTCCGATCTCTGTACATCTTTGGATGACCGTCTCCATCTTATCGCCTTTTGGCAAGCTTTGAGCCACGGTTACACGTATCCGTGCTTCATGGTCCATTTCGAGAGGTTCCACAATATTCGCTGTTACTTGCTGGGCTTCGATGCTTTCAATCTCCACCAAAGCTTCTTTGGAGTTTCCGTCACTGACAATCAGTTTATCTCCAGGTTTACCACGCATCACTTTGCCGATATGGCGCGCATCATCACCCGTGATGACTACGGAATGTTCATTAAACTGTTCTGCAGATACAAAATAACGCTGCATTCGTCTATCCACCCATTCTGTCCTGTTATGACTGGAATTCACCCCGCCTGATGGCAGGCGTGAATCCAATCGCCACAGATGATCATACAACTTTTATGTCTATCTGACCAGTATTTCAGCCCTAGAGGTACGTGTTGCTTATCGATATAATTCAATGATTAGTTTTGCCAGATCCACATACATCGTTTGTGCAAACTCATACAACGGTTGAATCGTCACATTTTGCAGCGGAGGTATAACCAGAATCAGCAGGAAGATAAAAATCGACCATTGCTCCACTCCTTGCAGCTTGCGACTGATAGATGGTGGCAATACGTCTTCAAGAATCCGATAACCATCCAGGGGCGGCAACGGTATAAGGTTAAACAGAAACAAGAAAAAGTTCGTCAGGTTAAAAATAGAGAAAAACATGGATATCGCTGTGAGCAATCGCTCATTTTCTATACTCCCCAGCGCTCCCGAACCAACCAATGAAGCGTAAATAATTGTACCAATGATCGCAAGCAGAAGATTGCTTAGTGGCCCTGCTGCAGAGACGATAACACCCATCAATCTTGGTTTGTCAAAGTTCGCCCGATTAACTGGAACGGGTCGTGCCCAACCGAAGCCAGCAATAACGAGCAATAGCACCCCAAACAAGTCAAAGTGTACGACCGGATTGAGGGTAACCCGGCCTAGCAGCTTGGCTGTTGGATCGCCGAATTTGTTGGCAAAATAGGCATGAGAGAATTCATGGACCGTAAAAGCAATCAGGATCGTCAACAGGAAAAACGGCAGTTGATCCAGTGGATAACGAAAAAACGAGTTTAAATCCATCGGTTACCTCTTTCTGGCCACAAACGCGATCCAGTCCTCATCGCGATGAACCGAACTTATTTCGAAGCCGGAAGCAACGAGCGCATCATGGACGAGCTGCTCTTTATTTTTCCAAATGCCTGAAGTAATATAAACACCGCCAGACTCAAGCGCATGATAGACATCATCCACAAATAGCATAATAATTTCGGCCAAAATATTGGCAACAATAACTTTCACCGGAAGCCTCACGCCCAGCGCAGGGTCCTGACTGCCCAGAACAGACAGCAAATCACTCTCTTTCACCGTAATTTGTTGTCCCAGCCCATTCAGTTCCACATTTTCTTTGGCACTTGCTACAGCAACCGGATCGAGGTCAAGCGCAAGCACATGTTTTGCACCGAGATGGACAGCTCCAATGGCCAAAATACCAGAGCCTGTACCTACGTCAATGACTTCCTCGCCACCCTGAATGACCGATTCCAGTGTACGCAGACAAAGTGAAGTGGTTGGATGTGTTCCTGTACCAAACGCCATGCCTGGATCAAGCTCAATAATTTTCTCATTTGGGCTTTCCGGCGTATACTCTTCCCATGTCGGTTTAATGGTTAGACGTTCCGAGACACGTACTGGCTTGAAATATTGTTTCCAGGCGTTCGCCCAGTCATTTTCATCCACTGTTCGAGTCTCAAAACGAACCTCACCCGTTTGGATATCGAATTCGGAAAGCTGCGCAATGCGTGGACTCACTTCAGATTGCAATGCGTCCATGTCCGTACCTTCGGAGAAGTATCCTTTAATGACCGCAAAGCCTTCAGGAATATCATTCAAAGGAGACTCGTACAATTCGCCATACGTCGTATCCCGTTTTTTATTTAAAGTACCGGACTCTTCAATCGAGACCCCTCCAGCACCCGCTTCATGTAAAAAATTCGAAATCATCTCCACAGCTTCTTCTGTGGTATGTATTGTTAGTTCATGCCATAACATACTTCGTTTTTCCTCCTCATTTTTCAAACATCCCAACTATTGTACTACACAAGCGAGCAGGAGTACAAAACCGCGGCAGTAAAGAAACAACAAAAACAGGATACCCGCAGCCTGACTGCTCGAATACCCTGTTTTAATTATGACTAAACTCGATTAACTTGTTAGCAAAAGCGTCCACCGTTCTGCGTAATCATCTCTGCAGCTTGCGGGAGAGAGTCACTGGATACGGATACGGTCAGCAAGATTTCTTGCTTGGACCTGCCTTCAGAGCCAGCATCCGGATCGTCATACACTTGTCCACCCGACAACACCTCGGTCTCATCGCTAATGAGGGAAAGTACATTCAGCTCACCACTGAATCCCCCAATCACAGCCATAGTCGAATTATCTGTGCTCTCAGGCGCTTCCAGATCCACTGAAAACGATGAGTCATTCAGACTCTCGATACTCAACTGGTTTGGGTGCAGCAATTCCAGAGCTCTGCGTGCAGATTCAGCCTCGGACCAGCTCGTAAACACCGCTTCGATAATCACTGCAGAGCGATCTTCAGTCATGAATCTCCCGACCCTGACGACGATCGGCCGCTTCACTGCGGCGCAAAGCCTCTATATCTTCATGATCCGCAGCTTCGGCACTGAATTCCACATCCTCATTTTTGGCGGACTGCATTCGCTTCATCTTTTCCGTTTTCGTTAAAATCTTGCCTGGACGTTCATGTTCTGCCATCGTTATGCTCCTCCTTCAAAATAGGTATCTATATAAAATGAACTAATACTTGTTACACTGTACCACTCCGACTGTAGTACCATCCTCCGATCGCTGTTATCCCCAGATTTCTTCATCTCCCTTCTTAAAGGGAGAAATCCGGTGATAGCGTATGCTTCCGAAGTAGCTTTCTTACGAAAGCTTTCAGGCGAACGCTTCGCTTCTTCAGATTGGTTCTACAATCTCCGTTAAAGTGTAATGCTCTGTCCATCTTATATAGATTTGGTGAAACTAAATCATACCGCCGGCTTGTTCGATAATGGATAGGGCACGATGATGTACTGCCTCGTCAACAACAACGGTCAGTAATACATCTCTGCCTGTCGGTCCCTCTTGTCCGCCATCGCTCATACCGCTTGCAGAAGGATCTGCTGCAGCCATGATTCCCGCGCTGGCATTTGTGCCTAGAGCACCTGGTACCCAGGAAGAAAAACTGCCGGAAACACCCGGCGTATAGGATGCTCCACTTGGCCCGACACCCGCGTAACGACTGAATCGATTGATAGACAGGTCTTCCACTCGTAATGCCTCCAGTTTTTTGGCTGCCCCTTCCGCTTGCTCCGGGCTATGGAAATAAGCCAAAATATTTTTTTCGGTCATCCGGTTCACCTGCTTCCCTAGTTTCGGCACATCAGTAAACCACTGAATGCTCATGTCTGGTATCTTTCCGCAAGCGTGCCCATATTATGCAAAAAAGGACACCCTGCGGAAAAACCGCTGTGGTGTCCTTTTTTAAATTAATGATTAAGACTCAGTCTCCACGGAAGGCCCGTTTCACCCGGTCAAAGAAGGATTGCTCATGCTCATGAGTTTGTTCTCCATCCAGCGCAGCAATTTGGCGAAGCAGATCTTTCTGCTCGTCATTCAGCTTGCTAGGCGTAACTACAACGACTTTCACATGCTGATCCCCTTGCCCCATACCGCGCAGGCGTGGTACGCCTTTGCCTTTGAGACGGAAATACGTTCCTGTCTGTGTACCGGCAGGTACTTTCAGCTTCACTTTCTCGGACAGCGTTGGAATTTCAATCTCATCTCCCAATGCTGCCTGAGCGAAGGTAAGCGGAATTTCGCAATAGATATCATCGCCTTCACGCTCGAAGAAATCATGTGATTTCACACGGATGACAATATACAGATCTCCTGCTGGTCCTCCGCGCAGACCACCTTCACCTTCACCAGTCATACGCAATTGAGCGCCATCATCTACACCCGCTGGAATGCGAACATGAATTTTGCGTTGTTTACGTACTTTACCGCTGCCGCTGCACGTAGTACATTTTTCCTTGATAATTTGTCCCGAACCATTACAGTTCGAACAAGCACGACGGTTGACCATACGGCCAAACGGTGTATTTTGAACCACTTCCTGTTGACCACTACCTTGGCAGACGGAACAGGTTTCTGGTTTGGTTCCCGGTTTCGCACCTGAGCCATGACAAGTATCACAGCCTTCGGTACGAGGAATGGTAATGTCAGTTTCCTTACCAAATACCGCTTCCTTGAACTCAATCGTCATGGTGTATTGCAGATCGTTTCCCCGTTGCGGAGCATTTGGATCACGTCGTCCACCGCCACCGCCAAAGAACATATCGAAGATGTCGCCAAAGCCGCCGCCGCCAAAATCGCCACCGCCGCCGAATCCGCCCTGATTTGGATCAATATGACCGTATTGATCATACTGCGCCCGCTTCTGGCCGTCACTGACCACATCATAAGCTTCTTTAACTTCCTTAAACTTGGCTTCCGCGTCAGCAGCCTTGTTTACGTCAGGGTGATACTGACGGGCAAGCTTGCGGTATGCCTTTTTGATTTCCTCGTCGCTGGCATTTTTGCCGACGCCGAGTACCTCATAATAATCACGTTTTTCAGCCACTCTTCCACCCCCATATCATTCACCATATCGCACATCGTGACAAAAGGAAAGCCAAAGCACGGGAGCCCCGGCTATGACTTTCCCTTCGATCCGAACGTCACCGATGATTAATTCACTAAAAATCGTGAATTAGTTTTGTTTTTTATCTTCATCCACAACTTCGTAATCAGCGTCTACGACGTTGTCACGTTTTGCAGAACCTTGTTGCTCTTCAGCACCTTGAGCTGCTTGCTCTTGAGCTTGTGCTTGCTCATACAGTTTTACGGACAGTTGTTGAACGATCTCTGTCAATTCTTCTGTAGCGGCTTTGATGTCTTCCAGATTGTCGGAAGCCAGAACGCCTTGCAGTTTTTCTTTTGCAGCATTCGCTTTTTCAACTTCACCAGCGTCCGCTTTTTCGCCAAGATCTTTGATCGTTTTGTCAACAGAGTAGATCAGTTGATCTGCGCTGTTTTTCGCTTCAACGAGTTCTTTGCGTTTTTTGTCTTCTTCAGCATGCAACTCAGCATCTTTCATCATTTGTTCAACTTCAGCATCGCTCAGACCGCTAGAAGAAGTGATGGTGATTTTTTGAGTTTTGTTAGTACCTTTGTCTGTTGCAGATACGTTAACAATACCGTTGGCATCAATATCGAAGCTAACTTCGATTTGTGGAACGCCACGTGGAGCTGGAGGAATATCTCCCAGCATGAAGCGACCGAGGGATTTGTTACCCGCTGCCATCTCACGCTCCCCTTGCAGAACATGAATCTCAACGCTTGGTTGGTTGTCTGCATAAGTGGAGAACACTTGGGATTTGCTTGTAGGGATCGTTGTGTTGCGCTCGATCATTTTAGTGAATACGCCACCCGCAGTTTCAATACCCAGGGACAATGGAGTTACGTCAAGCAATACAACGTCTTTCACGTCACCTGTCAGTACGCCCGCTTGTACAGCAGCACCCAAAGCTACAACTTCATCCGGGTTAACACCTTTGTGAGGGTCTTTACCTGTAAGTTTTTTGATTGCTTCCTGTACTGCAGGAATACGTGTGGAACCACCAACCAAGACGATTTTGTCGATATCGTTAGCTGTCATTCCAGCATCGCTCAGTGCACGACGAGTTGGTTCAAGCGTACGCTCAACCAGACCAGCAGAGATTTCTTCGAATTTAGCGCGGCTAAGGTTCAACTCCAAATGTTGAGGAACGCCATCAGCCACAGTAATGAACGGCAGGGAAATAGTTGTAGTCAATACGCCGGAAAGTTCTTTTTTCGCTTTTTCCGCTGCATCTTTCAAACGTTGAACCGCTGCTTTATCTTTACTCAAGTCAATGCCTTGATCTTTTTTGAACTCACTTACGAGATAATCAATGATCACTTGGTCAAAGTCATCGCCACCCAGTTGGTTATCACCACTAGTTGCTTTAACTTCGAAGAAGCCGTCACCCAGTTCAAGGATGGATACGTCGAATGTACCGCCACCCAAGTCATATACGAGAATCGTTTGGTCTTCGGATTTCTCCATACCGTATGCCAAAGCTGCTGCTGTTGGCTCGTTGACGATACGCAGAACTTCCAGACCTGCGATTTTCCCTGCATCCTTTGTTGCTTGACGCTGGCTGTCATTGAAGTAAGCTGGTACTGTGATAACCGCTTGAGTTACCGTTTGACCCAGATAAGCTTCAGCATCGGATTTCAGTTTTTGCAGGATGATTGCAGAAATCTCTTGTGGTGAGTAGTCTTTGCTATCGATTGTTTCTTTGTGGGATGTACCCATATGACGTTTGATCGAGATGATCGTACGATCCGGATTCGTGATCGCTTGACGTTTAGCCGTTTCACCGACAACGCGTTCTCCATCTTTTTTGAAACCCACTACGGATGGGGTTGTACGTGCGCCTTCCGGATTTGGAATAACGACAGCCTCGCCGCCTTCCATAACCGCTACACATGAGTTTGTTGTTCCTAAGTCAATACCGATTACTTTGCTCATCGGAAAATTTCCTCCCTCGACAATTTAAAATGGATCAGATTGATCCTTATTTGTATTTGTTGTTCCTAATCGTGCTCTATGTGTGTACTAACCTTTATATTAAACTTCGGTGGCATCGTACAATCAAGAGTGAACTCATTTCATTCTTTAATAGAAATTATGAGCTAACTTTAACCATAGCCGGACGAAGTACTTTATCCTTCAGCATATAGCCTTTTTGGACTTCCTCGACAACGGTACCTTCTTCATACTCGTCGCTCTCCACGGACATAATCGCCTGGTGGAATTCGGGATTAAACGGTTGTCCTACCGTATCCATTGACGTCAGACCTTCATTGTTCAGCACAGTTTCCAGCTGACGGAAGATCATTTGGATACCTTTGGAGAAGGACTCGACTTCAGCACCTTCCGGTACAGTAGCCATGGCACGCTCGAAGTTATCAATGACCGGCACCAGTTCGGTGACCAGCTTCATCGAAGCGTATTTCGCCAGTTCTTCTTTTTCTTTTTGTGTACGACGACGGAAGTTATCAAAATCAGCTTGCGCACGGACAAAACGCTGTTGATGTTCCTCAGCTTCCGCCTTCAAACGTGCGATCTCATCTTGCTCCTGATCTGTCATCTCTTCCGCCTGCGCTTCTGCAGCTCCGGCTTCGTTGACAGGCTCCTGCTCCGCTGCTGTAGTTGCTTGCTGTTCCTGTTCTTCTGCTGCGAATGATTGCTCCTCTTTCAAGATGTTCACCTCCTTATAAGAATGAAATGGTTCATTCCCTTATTTGAAGCGATGCGTTAGCATGGCCGTCAAATCACGGGATAATGTATTTAAAATATGAATGACACGTGCGTAATCCATTCGCGTAGGTCCCAAAATTCCGATGGAGCCCAAAGCCTCTCCATCCAATGAATAGGATGCCGTTATCAGGCTGCAATTGGCGAAGGCTTCATGATCATTCTCGGTGCCTATTCGCACCTGAATACCAGATCCACCCTGCACGGGCATCATCAATTTCATGAGTGTTGGTGTCTCATCCAGCAGGTCAAGAATATCTTTTACCTTTTCAATATCTTTAAACTCTGGCTGGGTCAACATATTGGTGGCACCACTAAGGAACAGACGATTATCATGCTCGTTGTCAAAGGCACTGTTCAGCACCTGCATGACTTCCTCATAACGTGTAATATGCCGTTCCATCTCTTGCCCAAGCTCGGTGTAGAGACGAGACTTTAATTTGTAAATCGGCACGCCGACCAGCTTGCTGTTTAATAAACGAACTACATTCTCCATCTCCGCTACCGAAATTTCAGGTGGAATCTGAACTGTCTTGTTCTCTACCTGACCCGTGTTCGTTACGATGATGGCTACAGCCTCGCTTTCATTAAGCGGAAGCAGTTGAAAATGACGAAGTGACGTGTGGAAAACTTCCGGTCCAAGCAGGATCGAAGTATAATTCGTCATATGTGACAAAATGACTGAGGCATGCTGAATAACTTGTTCCATCACGTTCAGCTTTTCTGCGAAAAATGATTTCAGGTCGTCCAGCTCTTGCGGCTCCACCTGATTCCAGGGAACCAAATGATCGACATAATATCGATAGCCTTTGTGCGAAGGTATGCGACCAGCCGATGTATGCGGCTGTTCCAGAAAGCCCATATCTTCAAGGTCCGCCATTTCATTACGGATCGTCGCCGGACTGTATCCAACATCTCCCCTTTTGGAAATGCTCCGGGACCCTACGGGCTCAGCTGAACGGATATAGTCATCCACTATAGCGTTCAGAATCATTCGTTGACGCTCTGTTAACATGGTGAGTATTCCCTCCTTCTGACTGTACTGTCCCATGTCGTTAGCACTCCGGTTAGATGAGTGCTAAGCGGTAATACAAAAATACCAAAATGACGTGAGCATTGTCAAGTCAGTTTGATGAGTACGCTCATCTATTTATAGTATAGACCAATGTCTCCAAGACATAACAACTTTACTGTACATCTCATGAATTAAAAAGAACCGCAGGTGAGATAGAGTATACTCGGCTCAATCCATACGGTTCATTCATTTATCAGGCTGAAATATTCAACTCTTTCAATACAGCAATCTCATCACAGCAATCCTGCTTGCTGCAATGAACACAGTCGGTCCATACTTTTTCCGGGAAAATTTCCTTGTTCACAACGGCAAAACCGTTTTTGAGAAAAAAGGACACCTCATATGTCAACGCCATGACCTTGGGAATTTGCTGTTTCTCCGCTTCCTCTACCAGCCGGTCCAGCAGCAGTGAGCCAATGCCCATGCCTTTGTGACCTTCGGAGATGCCGAGCGATCTGACTTCCACCAGATCATTTCCCAAACGGCAGAGAGATCCACAGCCTACAACCTGACCATTCACTTCTGCTACAACAAAGTGCTCCAGCTGCCGTTGCAGTACTTCCCGTGAACGCGGAAGCATGATCCCACGCTCTGCATAGCCCTTAATCATTTCAAATAATGGTTCAACATCTTCCGGTACGGCTTTTCTGCATATGGCCGACATCCAGCTCTCCTCCTATAAGAAGCTTTCCAGAGGAAAGCTGACTTCGTAGTTGTATAAATTACACGCTCTGTAAAATCAATATGAATAAATATACAACAGAGCGTATAGAATTTCAAGCTACGAATTCAGCGATATAGACCCGATAAACTCGGCAAAAACGTCATTTCCGAACAGGATGCCCTGTTCACTAAGCCGGAAGCCGTCTGGCGTCTTCTCCAGCAGTCCTGCATTCAGCATTTTGCCCAAAGGCTTCGCAAACACTTCCTCCATAGGCTCCCCGAACTGATCGCTAAACCGTGAGGATGAAGCACCTTCCAGCATTCTCAATCCAACCATCAGATAATCTTCCATTGCCTCGGCGCGGCTGATCTCAAAATGATCGAGACGCGGCAGACCTCCTTTGGAAGCTTCAACATACGGGTTTATACCTTTTATATTCATATGGCGTTCGCGGCCTACATATCCATGTGCACCTGCACCCAGACCGTAATAGTCCTCATTACGCCAGTACGTGATATTGTGACGGCTCTCGAAGCCGGGTTTGGCAAAGTTACTGATCTCGTATTGTCCGTAACCTGCTTCTTTCATACGCTTCATTAATAGAAGATACATTTGCAACTCGTCGTCTTCATGAGGAAGCGGTAGCTGGTTCTTCTGATACAACGTATGGAAAAGAGTATTCTCTTCCACCTTCAGGCTGTATATGGAGTAATGCGGCAAATCCAGTTCCAGCGCTTTATCAATACTCTCGTTCAGCATCTCGACAGTTTGGTTTGGCAAACCAAACATGAGGTCAATGGACAAGTTATGCAATCCAGCTGCTCGGGCATTTTCCAAACTGCGGTATACATCATCTGTATTATGAATCCGGCCAATACCTGTCAGCAGATCATTTTGAAAAGCCTGTACCCCAAAGCTGACGCGGTTCACTCCGCCTTCTTTCATAACGGCGAGTTTCTCCGCATCGGTCGTGCCCGGATTAGCTTCCATCGAAAACTCAATATCATCTGCCCAATTGGGGAAATAGGTCTTAACGGACTTCAGGAATACGGCCATTTCATCCGGTTTCAGTGCAGTAGGCGTACCGCCGCCCACAAATATGGTTTTGATTTCTCCCGGCGGATTCGCTTTAACCGTATGTTCCATCTCCCGTTCCAGCGCTTCAAGGTACTGCATAACAGGCTGGTCCTTCAATACATAAGAGTTAAAATCGCAGTAGAAACATTTATTTGTGCAAAAGGGAATGTGAAGATACACCGCTTGGGGTGCACCTGTTTTCCGGCTGTGTGCTGCCAATGTCATGGCAAGTCCCCCTCTATTTGAAAAAAGGAAAGCCATCCGGCTTCCCTTTCAGCTTGGTTTATTGGTTATTCTGTGTTGTACCTACGTTTGCAAGCAAACGTCTTGCAATTCAATTTTGATACACACACTCAGTGTTGTACCCAAAAATGAATTATTAATCTAATTTAAATACACACATTTGTGCTGTACCTCAAAAATCCGTTCATCCTTTCATACACAAATTATTGATGTACCGAAAGGGTTCACGTGACGTTTGCAAGCAAACGTCTTTTTAAACGCATTCTCCGATACACAAAATTTGATGTACTCAGAGATTGCGTTCTTAATCATCAATTTTCAGCACCGCCATGAATGCTTCTTGCGGCACCTCTACGTTACCAACCTGCTTCATCCGCTTCTTACCTTCCTTCTGCTTCTCAAGCAGTTTCCGTTTCCGCGAGATGTCACCGCCATAACACTTCGCAAGTACGTTTTTACGCATTGCTTTTACCGTTTCACGAGCTACAACTTTGGTACCTACAGATGCCTGAATTGGCACCTCGAACATTTGCCTTGGAATCAGCTCGCGCAGTTTCTCACAGACAATGCGTCCACGGTTATAGGCACGGTCACGGTGAACGATGAAGGACAGAGCATCCACCTGTTCGCCATTGAGTACAATATCCATTTTCGCCAGATTGGACTGACGGTAACCGGACAGCTCATAATCAAGGGATGCATATCCTTTGGTACCGGATTTCAGCTGGTCGAAGAAGTCATATACAATCTCGGACAACGGAATCTCATAGGTAATGGTAACCCGTGTTGTGTCCAGATATTCCATATTCACATATTCACCACGTTTATTCTGACACAGCTCCATAATGGTACCTACATAATCATTCGGTACGATAATGTCTGCCTTGACATATGGTTCCTCGACGTAATCAATCCGTCCCACCTCAGGATAGTTGGATGGGTTGTCGATTTTCATCACTTCACCATTCGTTAAGGTGACGTGATAGATTACGCTTGGTGCCGTTGTGATCAACGGAATATTAAACTCCCGCTCGATCCGCTCCTGGATAACGTCCATGTGAAGCAGTCCAAGGAATCCGCAACGGAATCCAAAACCGAGTGCACTGGATGTTTCCGGTTCAAAGCTCAGAGACGCATCGTTCAACTGCAATTTCTCCAACGCTTCACGCAGATCAACATAGTCCGATGTTTCAATCGGATAGAGACCACAATATACCATTGGGTTAATTTTACGATAACCCGGCAAAGGTTCCGGTGTTGGATTTTTGGCATCCGTTACCGTATCCCCGACTTGTGTATCGCCTACATGCCGAATACCGGCAACAATAAATCCAACATCCCCGACGTTCAGCTCGTCCACGATGGTCATACGAGGTTTGAACGCTCCAACTTCAATGACTTCAAATGATTTACCTGTTGCCATCATTTTGATTTTGGAACCGGATTTGATTTTGCCGTCAACAACACGCACATATACGATTACACCTTTGTACGGGTCGTAGTGCGAGTCAAAAATCAGCGCTTTCAAAGGCTGTTCAGGATCACCAGTTGGTGCCGGAACACTTTTCACCACTTGCTCCAAAATTTCTTTGATTCCGATTCCTGATTTGGCCGAAGCCAAAACCGCATTACTTGTGTCCAAACCAATAACATCTTCCACTTCCTGCTTCACCCGTTCAGGATCAGCGCTCGGAAGGTCAATTTTGTTGATAACCGGTAAAATTTCAAGATTGTTATCCAACGCCAGATACACGTTGGCAAGTGTTTGGGCTTCAATTCCCTGAGCCGCATCCACAACCAGCAGAGCACCTTCACATGCAGCAAGACTGCGTGATACTTCATACGTGAAGTCTACGTGTCCTGGTGTATCAATCAGATTCAATAAATACTCTTCACCGTCATCCGCTTTGTAAGTCAAGGCTACTGCTTGTAGCTTGATCGTTATTCCACGTTCGCGTTCAAGGTCCATTTTATCGAGAACCTGTTCCTGCATTTCACGTGACGTGAGCGCACCTGTGTGCTCCAAGATCCGGTCCGCAAGTGTTGATTTGCCGTGATCTATATGTGCAATAATTGAAAAGTTACGAATTTTACGTTGTCTTGCCCGAATGTCAGTCATTCCTTACCCCCAGAAACAGCCTAGTGTCAATCACATCATTATAACAGTTGATGCAGGGTGCATCAATCCCGCGTTGCCCCAACTTTATAATTATCGTCACAATTGCGAACTCCCAAGGGTATATTTTGCCTATATTTCATAACCTTTTATTCAGCGACTCCGCTAAATAAGGATACTACCCACTTCATTCCGTTATGGGACAGATTTTGAAGAAGACCTGCCGTTTTGTCAGCCAGCACGTCGACCGGTGCTTTGCTCTGCTCTGCGCCAAGCACTTGACTCGGTGACAGAACAGGTACGGCTGGGGGTTCTTTGACCTCCTGTTGTACCGCCGCGATCGGAACAGACTCGGCAGCCGGTGCCGCCGGCTCAGTTTTCACCACTGCAGGGTTGCCAGTCGAATCATCGCCTCTATTAAAGTTGCTGCCTGCCAGCTGCATTCCAAACAGCACACCCAGCAACATTAATAAACAGATGGAAAACAATCTTTTGCCGAATCTGGACACATTCCTCGCCTCCTGTTATATCTTCAATTCTTCTATTCTTCCATATCAGGAATACTAGCCACCTTGTGATGTCTTTTCCGCACTCGCTTTGTCCACCTTCTGATCATTCCAGTACACCTCTGCAATCATGTCGGCGAGTACTTTGGATGTTCGCTCCAGTTCAGCAGCTGTATTGTCGATGCCGCCAATCTCAATCAATATGCTGTTGGGAGAAAGCGTCTGGTTGTATTCACCATTGTTGGCCCCGCCGCCGTCCTTGCCCCATACGCCCCGAGATACCCCTGGATATTTCGCTTCCAGCTTCTTATGAATTTTGGCCGCAAAGGCCTCATTCTGCTGCCAGTTTGGATTCTCATGTCCTATAATAAAATATACTTTGGCATAACCCAGATTATTAATAGTCGTCGTTGTTTTGTTATGACGTTGTGAGTCACGGTGGATATCGATGAGATACGTAAGATCGTCATTTTGAGCGAGTGCAGTTTTCACCGTCTGACGAGAGTATTTATAGGAATAATTCCAGTTATAATCCTTGACCTTGGTCGGATAATCTTCCTGTGCATGTTCCACCCCAATCCCCAGTTTCTCCAAACTATCGGATAAGTAGGTTCCCACTTGAAAAACATTGCCCGTCGATTTACCAGAAGAAGGATTGTCACTCTTTGTGCCCAAGAGAGGATTGTATCCTTCACGTGGATGGGAATGGTAGACAAGAATCGCTTTTTTTCCTGTCGTTGGTTTGCTCGGTTCATCTTTACCGCCACTCTTCGGTGGGGGATCACCCTTTACTTCACCATCACCCGGATCCTGCGGATCAGATGGATCGGGGTTATCCTGACCTGGTGGGATATGCTGCTCGCCACCTGATTTCCCTCCGCCTGCCGATGCCGTATCAATGAGTCCAGGACCCGGCTGATAATCTTCTGGAGCTTCAGCTTTTTCATTTCCCGAGCCCGGTCGCAGCAGTACGGGTTGATTGGAACCCATGCCAGGCATTTCTCTAGCGATCAGGCTTTTGGGGTCTTGCGGATTCACATTCGTCAGCAGTTGGAACACAAACGAAGTCAGATTCTCACCAGAAAATGCAGAGGCTTGTTCCTTCTGAGTTAGATGCGGCATTTCCATGCCGAGCATGTCCACAAAAAAGCTGCTTGATACGGCTCCCGCAAACCCTTTCATAGAAGAAACGGGTGAGCTATTCAAACGCTTCTCTGCCATGCCCCCTAGACCGAGTACAACAAAAAACAAAGCAGATATGATCATAAGCAACAACAACGTACGGCCCATGGCCAGCACGTGCAAACATCTCTTTTTCCATTTACCAATATTCCAGGCCAATATTTTGTTCATTGCTTCTGTCTCCTTCCCTGCTGGACAACGCTTATACTTCAACTCTATGAGCCTGCCAGATTTGATAGAACAGGAAAAAGAAGATTGCACAAAAAAAGAAAGTCCGATAGATTCGGACCTTCTTCACAGGAGTCTCAAGCATTTAAATTTCAAATGTTAATTAATGGGTGTAGGCAGCTACATTCTCAGCATTTACCGCATCATGGAGCGCTGCATTTAGACCTGTTGCAATAATATTGGCAATATCTTCGACAAATTCGTCGATTTCTTTGGGGGTAACGATCAGATCATGGCCTAGTGGCTCCAGTACCTCTTTTACCAAACTGAGACGGTCATTTTCGCCAATATCGTCCAGCATGCCCATAATCTGTTTCGTTTGGTCGGTCTCCTGCCGAAAATGAGTACGCATCATTTCGATGACGTTATTCACGATGGTCGACGCATAACATACGGTAGGTACACCGATGGCAATGCAGGGAACACCCAATATTTCACGTGTCAGTCCACGTCGCTTGTTCCCAATTCCTGAGCCAGGATGAATGCCGATGTCTGCCACTTGAATCGTTGTATTAACACGTTCGAGGGAGCGTGAAGCCAGCGCATCAATCGCAATGATTGCATCTGGTTTCGTTCGATCCACGATCGCTTGTACGATGTCACTGGATTCTATACCCGTTGTCCCCAGCACACCTGGCGCAATAGCACTGACTTCTCGATAACCGGGTGCAACCTGATCCGGAACCAGCTCAAAATACTGACGGGTAACCATCAGATTCTCCACTACCAGCGGACCAAGTGAATCAGGCGTGACGTTCAGGTTGCCCAAACCCACAATCAGCACCTTGGAAGTCTTGTTAATTCCCGCTTTGGCCAAAAAATCTTCCATCTCTCGCGTGAATTCTGCCGCCACCCGCTCCTGAAGATCGGTATCCCCGTTACGAAGCGATGGAACCTCCAAAGTGACATAGTGCCCCTTTACACGCCCAATTGCTGTAGCTGCTGCATCATCAAGCACATCAATACGTGTGATTTTGATACCGTCTTTCTCATCCACATCCTCCCGTAGCCCGGGAATCGTCTGTTTCTGCCCCCCCTGAGCCATCTCCTTGGAGTCAATTGCCAAGTCGGTACGAACTGCATAATTTTGCAAATCCAGTGTCATCTGTCCCTGCCTCCCTTACCGCATTTGAGCATATTGTGTGGGAAAATGGTGTGCTTTATGCAGCACCATCGAACATCATAGGAAAATCTGTTGCAATTTGCATGCCAGCGTGCTAGAATATTTTAAGTTGTGAAACGTTTGTATTCATGCAAATGCCTTACAGGAGGTGAATGTAATGCCAAACATCAAATCCGCTGTTAAACGCGTAAAAACGAGCGACAAGCGCCGCGCACTCAACGCTTCCCAGAAATCTGCACTCCGTACAGCTGTTAAAGCTGCTGATGCTGCTCTGGTAAGTAACGAAGTTGATACTGCAAAAGCTGCGATTCAAGCTGCTTCCAAAAAGCTGGACAAGGCTGTAACTAAAGGTCTGGTTCATAAAAATGCTGCAGCCCGCAAAAAGTCTCGCTTGGCGAAAAAACTGAACGCTCTTTCCGCACAAGCGTAAGAAGCGTTACTTATACGATCTAATGGAAAAATCCTGAACAGCACGAGCTTTCAGGATTTTTTAGTATCTGATTCTATAAGCACTCATTCAAACGGGGCGGCCTCTATTCCGATGATCTCACCATCAACGGAATAGAGGCCGCTTTGTGTTACAGTTATATCTAAGTTTAAGCACCGAGCCTTAACAAGAAAAGCTCTAGTCCGAGCACTTTATCCACTGCCCCGGTCTTCATCTGATAATCCAGTTCACTGAGATGACTCAGAATTAGCCTCAAACGTTCTGCCTGAAACTTGCGAGCCTGTTCACCAGCAATTTTGACAGCATACGGATGCAGACCAAGCTGACTGGCAATCTGCTGTTGGGAGTAACTCTGCTGCCCTAACTCCTTTACCTGAATCATAATTCGAAATTGACGGGCAATCAAGGCAGCAATTTTGATTGGTTCTTCACGCTGCTTCAGCAACTCATAAAAAAGACCCAACGCTTTCTCCAGCCTCAAGTTAGCAAGCTCCTCCACCAACGCGAACACATTCTGCTCGGTACTTCGCGCCACCAAAGATTCGATATCTGCGCGTTTAATCGTGCCTCCGTTACCAGCGAACAAACACAACTTGTCCACTTCCGCAGATAACGTCTGCAAGCCTGTTCCTGCATAACTAACAAGCGTGTCAGCTGCTCCAGTCTCAAAAGATACATCCCGTTGCTTCGCCAGCTTTACAATCCAACCCAGCAGCTCTTCACCACTTAGTGGAGCGAACGCAAGGACAACGGCTTGTTTCTTGGCTGCCTTAACTAGTTTTTTACGCTCATCCAGCTTATCCCCTTGGGCCAGAAACACAATAATACTATAATCTGCCGGATTGTCCATATATGTAAGCAGCCGATCAATCTGGTGATCAATTTTGGAATCCTTGCCTGCTGTAAACAAATTAGCATCGCGAACGATAATGAGTTTACGTGGAACAAGAAAAGGAACCGTCTCCGCTTCTTCAATGACCACCTCCACAGGTGTCTCAGAGAGATCATATGGAATGATCGCAAATTCTCGGTGCTCTTCTTCAATTACCTGTTGTTTTAACATATCCGTAAATTGCTGTATCTGGTACTTCTCCGTTCCGTACAGCACATATACCGGAGCCGTTTCTCCATTACGTATTGCCTTTGTCGCACTCTTTACATCCATCACGGTGCCCCCTTATCCCTCTTATCCTACCAGAAATCGTGACAGACAACAAAGGGGCCTTACATCCGGTTACGGATGAAGGCCCCCTGTCCTACATCTATATAAACGCTGACACCAACAATTCTAGAAAAAGCTGGTGCGCGGTCATACGACGTCAGTTATGCCAACTGAGATAGGACGTTGTTGTTACTTTCAATATATTCTTGATACAACAGAAATGTTCGGCAAGTCTTAAGGCCAAACGTATAATTTACAGCCTATTTACCAGAGGTCCCGCTTGAACCAGTGGACACATTAAACGATTTCTTCACTGTTGTCCCATCTTGGTCTGTCTCGTAATTGAATACGGTGCTATCCTTGGACCAGCTCGCAGATTTTAGTGTACCCTCCACACTACGTTGCTCGACCAGATTAAGCACATCCGGGTCAGCGGCAGGTTTAGAGTAAATGCTGATCTGATCGCCGAGTAGCATGACCAGATAGGAGCCATCGGGTGACTTCCATTCTTTTGGAGTCGTCGTAGCAAGTGCACCTGAATCCGTGGCAGCCAATCCCTTATTTCCTCCCGCTGCATCCATGCCTGTCTCGGAATCAGGACTCGTCACGCCCTCCGTCGGCTCTTCTACCTTAACATCAGGCATATCCTGAGAAGTAGTGAATGATTGTGCATCCCCATTTTCAGGCTCCGTTGCTCCACTCTCAGTAGAACCTGCCGAAGGTCCGGTAGCAGCTCCTGAATCCTGACTTTTTTGCTGATCTGCACTCTTGGTACTATCAGCAGGATTGGAACTGGAAGGGGCGTTTTTCGTTGCATCACTCTTGTTCAATTCTGACCCAGTATCTGGCTGTTTAGAAGGTTGCTCTTCCTTCAATTCTGGTTCCTGCACCTTCTCTGAACCGTTTTCTTCAGGACCAACCTCTTGAGCTTGTTTATCTTCAGCGGATGGCTGACTTTCCGAACTATCGATCCACACACTGTTATCGCTCTGTAGTGAGGAGGAAGAATCTTCATTGTTGATCTCTCTGCTCAGTGGATTTTGATCCTCATTCCCGCCTTCTTGGGTACTGCCCGTGCTCATTATCATTTCTGCATTTTCAATCTTCTCTGGCTGATATCCAAAAATGGCAACGCCCAGTACAACAGCGGCTGCTGCTGCGCCCATGGACATCCGGCCCGCCATAGAATTCAACCATTTTTGCTTCGGTTTCCGCTCACTTGAACGCTGTAAATTCTCAAATGCAGCAGGGACAGGACTCATTTCCTGTATTGTACTGCTTTGTTCCCTTTTCGCTTCGTCGATTGCATCCAGTTGCGGCATAATGGCATCAACCAGACTGAATCTCGGGGTTACCTGCGGCAAATCTTCCAGTTCTCTGGAGAGAGCTCTGAGCAAACTAAAATTTTCGGCGCACTCCGCGCATTGGGCCACATGCTGTAGCATCTGCGCAGTTTCCGCCTCGCCCAGATCATGATCCAGATACCGGTGCATCCATTCCACCACCTCTTCGCATTTCATCCTGTCACACCACCTTTCTGATACTCCTGTAGTAGATTCTGTAATTGCTGTCTGGCTCTAAATAAATAAGATTTAACCGTATTCAACGGAAGATCGAGGCAATCCGCAATTTCGTTATAGGATAAGTCCTGCAAATATCTTAGAACAATAACGGTACGATGATGCTCAGGCAGCTTGTTAATGGCATCCTGAATATCCTTTGCCACATATGTGGACATCACTTCGAATTCCACATCCTGATTGTCCTGAAAAACCATATCATGCTCGTCAATGGAGACGGAGGGCTTGGTTCTTCTGAATTTGTCAATACAGATATTCGTGACGATGCGCTGAACCCATGTCTTAAACTGGGCCTTTTCCTCATATGAATTAATCTTGGTGTAAATTCGGATCAACGCTTCCTGAGCAGCATCCAAAGCGTCTTGTTCATTATTTAGAATGTAATATGCGGTCCGATAAACATGCTGTTCAATGTCCCGCAATAGGGTAATTAGAGCGTCGCGATCGCCCGATTGAGCGGCTCTGATGAGTTCCGGCTCTACCACAAAGGATCCCCCTCTCCCTGCAACCTTACAGACGTGACCATCAATAAAATTGTTGCAAAGTTAAGTATTTTTTTTATTGCCATAACAAAATAACGGCTTATGTATTGGGGCCGCTGAAATCTTCTCTTAGAATAACAGAAATTGCATAACGAGTCATCAAGCCAGCTCAAAAGTCATTCCAGTACTTACACGACTCAATTTTATTACAATGGCATACATTATAGCTAACAACACTTATAGCATTGAAAATAAAAAAGTTCAAATTTTCTACAAATTTAAGCTCGTTTTAATGTAATTTTCATGAAAACAGTGTATTGTAAATTTACATTCATAACACGAGGTGATGAGCATGCCAGCTCTTGCAAAAATTCAAGCGTTAAAAGAACAAATGCCCAAAGAATATCAAAGCATATCCCATTTTGTGGAACATGCTTTGCAGTCTATTGATACTCTGGTTGAGGAACATCGGAAATACACCGCTGCACAGGCATTATACGGCGATAAAATCGTCGGATCGGAAGAACGCTTGTACAGAGAAACCGTGCTTGATGTACGAGCACAGCTCTTGCTGACGCTTGAGAAAACCGTAGAAGATCTGTTGCACAAAGGCGACAAACATTGGAGTAAACACTTCAAAGATGGCGTTGAATAATTCGTTGTTATAAGTCATTCCAAGATTAGCCCGCTTTCCGGCATTCTCCCCGAGGAGTATACCGGAAAGCGGGCTTTTGGTTTCATTCTTCGAGCAAATGATGTACTTCATACAAAAAATTAATAAATGACAATCAGTTGTAGATTGGGACTGTATAGATTTTATCTTTATTGAGCGAACATGATGAACACAGAAGTATTACGTATCTTTCACGAAATTTTACATTAATTTCACATAAACAGCATAATCAATCCCATTTTATAACTTAAAATAGAAAATATAGGTGCGTAGAGGAGCAAAATCAGACAACTAACGGAAAACCGGACACTAATTAATAGTAATTCAAGTCGCACAGACGAACTAGAACTCACAACGGCGCAACAAAATTTCTAAGCAGATATGAGGCAGATTAAATGAATTTGAAAATCTTTTTAAAGTACTTCCTGGGATTTTTTCTACTCTGTAGTCTATTATTTATTGTATATAATATGATGATACGCCATAAAACTTGGGATCAAATCGATCACACGATTAACTTATTCAGTGCGACTATAATTAGCTTAATAGTTGGTATTTCAAAAGCAAGAGAGTAATCCATTTTAGCCAACTCCCACAGAAATTCATGAATCATCCATCGTCAACTTGTAGCGCACATCAATCTTCCCATCTTTGATCTTCATCTGAATTTCCCCCATTTGATCTGTTCGATAGATCTCTGTACCCGAATCTACAAGACGTTCAAGCACCCCAGGATTGGGATGTCCATATGTATTGTTGGCCCCAGCAGATATCACGGATGCAGATGCATTCCAGTACTGTAACCAAGCTTCCGTTGACGATGTTTTGCTACCGTGGTGTGCAACTTTTAATACGTCTATGGTGACAGGAACCTCATGATTCTCCCCCAAATGACGTGTAAACATCTCCTGAATAGTAACATCTACTAACGTAGCATCCGCATCGTACTGTCCAAACGAGGCTGAGAGCGATCCATCTTGAATCATATAGAGCAGATCCTGCTCGGCTGCAGCATCCATGTCTCCTGTGAACAATAATGAGGCGCCTGCCATTTCCAGCATAAAGACAACCGAATCATGATTCTGATGTTCCGAGAAGGGCAATCTTTCTTCTGTATCCATCGCTTTCTCCAGATCCGGATATATAAAATGTAGTCTGGTCTCCCCATCCGGAGCGTAGGACATCCCTTGGCGAATGGCATATAACGGAATCTGTTTGTCTATAACGGTATCCAGCAATTTCTCGAAATTGGCTGTACCGCTGGTTGTCCCATTGAACATGAATCGTTCCACTGGAATCTGTTCGAGCACGGCCTGTAATCCACCAGCATGATCCTGATCGGCATGGGTTACGATTACGGCGTCCAGCCGATGAATGCCCCGCTTTTTCAATAAAGGAACGACCACCTTGGCCCCTACTTCGTATGGATCACGCCGTGTCTTCCAGGATTGTTCAGACTTCCCGAACTGGACCGTACCTCCACCATCGACCAAAATATGTTTACCTTCAGGTGTTGTAATAAGTGTACTGTCCCCTTGTCCGATATCCAAAAACTGCACCACTCCTGTCCCCGCAGGCTGCGGTGTCTGGTATGCCCACCATAATCCCACCACAAAGCTGAGAGCCAGCAGCGCACACATCCATTTGTGGAAGACGTTCATCCGTTCACCAGAGTAAAAACCCGCCCCACGCGCAGCAAATGCACTGGTATATTCCGGCCAGGCAATACTTGCACTTAATGTTGTCATCGAACCCGGGCTAGCTTCACGCCCACCTTTGTTTAATCCTTGTGATGATACATTAGACAACCCAGACAGCCCCAGAGCAGCTTTAGGCGTTCCACCAACAAATCGGCGATCCAGCGGAGCCGTATCCTCTTCTGTGCCCTGAACTACAGGCTGGTCACCTCGACCACGGTGAAGGACCCGCAGAAGCGCATAGAGAACGGCATAATATGCTGTTATCCACAGTAGCGATGGGGTAGCCCAGATCAGCACAAATCCAGGCAAACTGTTCATCCACTCCACACTTACAAAGGTCAATTTGTTCAACATAATAGCAATCCACGCCAATGGTTTAGCCAGAGGTATCCAAATGAACGATAAAATCAGGGCAACCGTTCCAAGAGGAAGTACAATGGCACTGATCAAAGATACAAGCAGGAAGTTTGCGACAAATGAAAGCAGTGAAAACTGGTTGAAATACAGAATCGTGACCGGAAAAGAAATGAGCTGTGCTGTTACCGTCACAGAAGCTGTTGCTGCAAGGCCCTTGGGCCAACTGCTAAATATCCGATTAATCAGTGGCATGTAAATCATCAGTCCAGCCGTTACAAGAAAAGATAGCTGAAAGCTCACGCTCAGTAAAAAATACGGGTTCCACCACATCATCAACAACGCTGCTGCACTGATCATCTGCAATCCATCCCTCGCAAGCCCGCGCCGCGCCATATACAAACCAATCATCGACATGATACCCGCACGAATGACTGATGGCGAACCGCCAGACAACAGTACATATGCAGGTATTAGCAGCAACACAATGGTGAGCGAGGTTTCTCGGGTTAACCTAAGCCATGATAAAAGGAGAAGCAGCGATGCCACATACACCGCGACATGTGTTCCGGAGATCGCCAATATATGAGTTAAACCAAGCTGTGAAAATTGTCCATATGTATCCGGATCGATATCATTAGCCATCCCGATAATCAGGCCTTTCATATACCCCGCATGAGGTTCGGGAAATATCTGTTCTACCGCTGCGCCAAGTTTATGCCTGACGATGTCATTCCACCGGAGGATATTGAGTTCCCCCAGCCCTTCCGGCGGAACGGTGGTTACCGAGCTGGCACCCTTCACTTTAAACAACCAATGGATATGAAGAGTCCTTAAGTAATTTCGATAGTCAAACCCACCAAAATTTCTGGCTTCGCTGGGAAGCGAAAGCGCACCCGTCAACGTGATCGTATCTCCTCGCTTCCACCCTGCTGCTACTTGCTGTTCTTCTTCCTCAGCCAGGCGAACTTGGACCATTAGACGTTCTCTCACGTTAGGCGCAGTTCGCGCTTCCGACGCTGGCGCCGAGGATGCATCGGATAGTGGAAGCATCGACGTGACCTGCATTTCAAAATCGGCCCGATCCCCATCTATGCGTACATCCGACATAAGGGTTCCTTCGAGTGTAGCTGCATAACCGTCCAAATCCTCGGCTGTCGTATGTGTGATATCGGGCAGACTACTCCGATTCCGCGCATCATTCCATTCCCAGTGCACAGCACCGCCAACGAGTGCTCCAATCAGTAACAAGATGGACCAACCGCGTATATCAATCCATCGTAGTAAAAGTGGCAGACAAACGAACGCCCCGATCATTCCCACGATCAAGGACCAACCCGATAATACACATGCCATCCCACTACCGCATAACCAGCAGACGGTAAATACGAGTAAAGGTCTACCTTTCATTTTCTTCCCCTCCTTTGTGTCACCCGTATGAACGCAGAAAAACCCCCGGCAGCTGATACAGCAACCGGAGGTTCTTCCCCGCAAATTTGAATATTATATTGGTTCTAGTCACTTACTGTCATCATCGTCTCCCGCGGAGGCTGGTAATTTTCCAGCTTACGAAACGTAATACCTTTTTGCTTCATCATATTTGTTACCTTGCCTGTGTCCTTGGGATACGGGCGATGAAACACGATTTCTGTAATACCGCTATTCGCGAGCATATTAGAGCAAGTCCAGCAAGGTTCATCCGTGACATATACAGAAGAGCCTTCACGGTCAATTCGATCGGTGAACAAAAGCAAATTCTGCTCCGCATGAATAGTACGAATACAGCGTTGCTTTTTAACCATTTCCTCCTGACCGTCGGTTACCACCAGCTCATATTCTTCCGAGATCATGCATCCTGCTTCAGAGCAGTCCGGAACCCCCATGGGCGCACCGTTATAGGCTGTTCCAAGCAGTTTCTTCCCCTGAACAAGTACGGCGCCAACATGGCGGCGTGAACAGCGGGAACGGGTAGATACCATATATGCGATGTCCATGAAATACGTATCCCAGTCTTTGCGTACGTCTGCTGTGCTCATAACCGTTTCCCTCCCACATGATGAAAGTTGAACCCATACATCGTTCTTATGTCATTTCCAATTCAACTTATATCCTAATATTTAATATTGCGTGATTACCTGATCTGTACATAAGGAGCCATTTTCTCCAGCATCTTCATTCCGATTCCTTTCACTTTGGTCAGATCGCTGACTTTGGTAAAAGGACCATGGGAATTACGATAATCAATAATGGCTTGCGCCTTTTTCTCCCCAATTCCAGGAAGGTCCATAAGCTTCGCTGCCGGAGCTGTATTGACATCAATTTTGCCATTGTCGACAGCTTCATTGCTTACCAAAGCTTGGTTATTGTCTGGTGAAACAACCGCTGCCTCGGATTTCATTTGTGTCCCATCAGTAGGATTATCCGTTTGCTTAACTGCAACTGTCTGATCAGACACTTTCCCTGCTGCGGCATCAACCAGATTAGTCTCTACTGGGGCCTCTGTTGTTGACGATCTCTGTTCTGCATCGGAAGCCTTCGTTTGTTCCTGAACCAAAGTAGCCGACTGTACAGCAGGGGTTTCCTGCTCTATCGTCGGCTTCTCGGTGGCGAGCTGCATAGGTTCCCAGCCCGAAGGCGGCTGTTCACTTTTGCCCGACCATAATATCAGAATACATCCGACCACCGCCGCAGCAATGGTCATCCCCTTGTTCCATCTCATTTTCTTCCACACCTCTCCCTGGATTCAAAATAAATCTATTCTGAACACGGGCGGTGCTTCCGAACCGTTGGATTTGCCTGGTAAACCAAGCTGTACTATTTTCATGTCATGTGAAGCAGGTCCTGACGCATACACTAGAGGGAAAGAACTGCGCCATTACCGTAAAGCATGAAAGGAGGCCTGAACAATGAAGGTTGGATTTATCGGAACCGGCAGCATGGGCAGCCTGCTGATCTATGCCTTGATTCAATCCGGTGCACTTGAGCCACGGCAGATCGCCGCCAGCAATAGAACCCCTTCCAAAGTACGGCAGCTATCCCTCCGTTACCCCGGTCTGCATGAATCACAGAGCAACCGGGAAACCGTCATCCGCAGCAATATCATCTTTTTGTGCGTGAAGCCACTTGAATTCAAACATGTCATTGACGACATCCTGCCTGTCGTGAATCCCAATCATATAATCGTCTCGATCACCAGTCCCGTGCAGCTGCGCCATCTGGAATCTTCACTTCCTTGCAAAGTCTCCAAAGTTATCCCCAGCGTTACGCACCAGGTCGGCAGCGGAGCGTCCCTGTGTATTCACGGTGAGCGAATGACTACCGAAGACCGCGCTGTGCTGGAAGGGCTGCTCAGTCATATCGGCAGACCCTATCAAGTGGATGAAGCCTGCACCCGGATCACATCCGACTTCTCCAGCTGCGGACCTGCATTCATATCGTTCTTTCTGGAGCAATGGATTGAGAGTGCCGTCAAGCTTACAGGCATCAAACGAGCCGACGCCTGCGCTCTTGCCGGCGAGATGCTCCTGGGAACAGGCAAGCTGCTCACCGAAGGAGGATACACCCCGCAAGAACTTCAGGCTCGCGTGGCTGTCCCTGGCGGCATCACCGCACAGGCACTTGCCTTGCTAAAGGTCAGTCTGAATGGGGTTTTTGACAGTCTGATCCAGACGACTCACGACAAATATGATGAAGATTTGTTGAAGCTGGATGAACTATTCAAAGCCGGTGAGATTAACCGGCAACAATATTAACGAGTTTGCCTGGAACGGCAATGACCTTGCGAATGGTCTTGCCTTCCAGTGCCTGTTTCACAGGTGCCAGTTCCATTGTAAAGTCCTGCATACCCTGTGCGTCCAGATCCTTCGCGATCGTAGCACGGGTTACAATTTTGCCATTCACTTGAACAACAATCTCCACTTCGGCGTCCACCGTCATGGACTCATCATACTCAGGCCAAGCTACGTAAGAGATTCCACCTTCATGACCGAGACGGCTCCACAGCTCCTCTGCCATATGCGGTGCCAGCGGTGACAACAGCTGTACAAAGTTCTCCATTGCTTCACGCGGCAGCGTATCTGCTTTGTACGCATCGTTGATGAAGATCATCAACTGGCTGATCGCTGTGTTGAAACGCAGATGTTCCATATCCTCTGTAACCTTTTTGATTGTCTTGTGTGCAGTCCGCTTGAACTCATCGGTTCCACCATCTGCTGTGATCTTGTCATTAATTGCACCTGTATCTTCATTAATGAACAGACGCCATACACGTGACAGGAAGCGGTGCATGCCCTCAACCCCGTTAGCGTTCCACGGTTTTGTCGCCTCCAGAGGCCCCATGAACATTTCGTACAGACGCAATGTATCTGCACCGAATTCATTGACGATCTCATCCGGGTTAATAACATTACCACGGGATTTACTCATCTTCTCATTGTTGGTTCCCAGGATCATACCTTGGTTGACCAGTTTGTGGAACGGCTCTTTGGTATGCACCACACCCAGATCATACAGCACTTTATGCCAGAAACGAGCGTACAGCAAGTGAAGCACCGCGTGCTCTGCTCCCCCGATATACAGATCAACTGGCAGCCATTGCTGCTGTTTCTCCTGAGAGATCAGTTCCTTGTCATTGTGTGGATCAATAAAGCGCAGGTAATACCAGCAGCTACCGGCCCATTGTGGCATTGTGTTCGTCTCGCGACGTGCTTTCATTCCCGTTTCCGGATCTACGGTGTTAACCCATTCCGTAACATTCGCCAGTGGTGACTCTCCAGTGCCCGAGGGTTTAATCTGGTCAATATCCGGCAGCAGCAAAGGCAGTTGATCTTCCGGCACCGTCTTCATCGTTCCGTCTTCCAGATGCAGAATCGGGATTGGTTCACCCCAGTAACGCTGACGGCTGAACAGCCAATCGCGCAGACGATAGGTTACCTTGCCTTGCCCCTTACCATTCTCTTCCAACCAGGCAATCATCTTCGCAATCGCTTCTTCGTTGTTCAATCCGTTCAGGAAATCGGAGTTCACATGCGGTCCGTCTCCGGAATACGCTTCTTGTGTCACGTCGCCACCCTGTACAACCTCGATGATGTCCAGACCAAACTGTTTCGCAAACTCCCAGTCACGAGCGTCATGTCCCGGAACGGCCATGATCGCCCCTGTGCCGTATCCAGCCAGAACATAATCGGCGATCCAGATTGGCACCTTCGCTCCGTTTACCGGATTGATTGCATAAGTTCCTGTGAACACACCCGTTTTGTCTTTAGCCAAATCAGTACGTTCCAGATCACTCTTGCGAGCAGCCTGTTCCTGATATGCCTTGATTGCTTCACGCTGTTCAGCCGTTGTAATGACTTCAACCAGCTCATGCTCAGGTGCCAATACAGCATAACTTGCACCAAACAAAGTATCTGCACGTGTCGTAAACACTTTAATAACTTCTTCATGACCCTCAATGGCAAAAGTAACTTCCGCCCCGGTCGATTTGCCGATCCAGTTGCGCTGCATATCCTTGATACTTTCCGACCAGTCCAGCTCTTCCAAGTCTTCCAGCAAACGCTCTGCATATTCCGTAATTCTCAATACCCATTGGCGCATCGGTTTACGAACGACCGGATGTCCACCACGCTCACTCTTACCGTCGATAACTTCTTCGTTCGCCAGTACCGTTCCCAAAGCTTCGCACCAGTTCACAGGCACTTCATCTACATAAGCCAGGCCTTTATTGTACAACTGGATGAAGATCCATTGCGTCCATTTGTAATAGTCAGGGTCTGTTGTGCTGATCTCCCGATCCCAGTCATATGAGAAACCCAGTGATTTGATCTGGCGACGGAAATTGTCAATATTGCGGAATGTAATATCCCGTGGATGCTCACCAGTATCCAATGCATGCTGCTCAGCAGGCAGGCCGAAAGCGTCCCAACCCATTGGATGCAATACATTGAAACCGCGCATACGTTTGAAACGGGATACGATATCCGTTGCCGTATATCCTTCTGGGTGACCTACGTGCAAGCCTGAGCCGGATGGATACGGAAACATATCTAAGGCATAAAACTTCGGTTTAGCGGGGTCTTCACCCGTTTTAAACGTTTTATTGTCATCCCAGTATTGCTGCCAACTTTTCTCCATGTCTTGTGGCTTATAGCCGTGTTTCGGCTGTTGATTCTCACTCATCTATTGTTCCTCCTCTTGGTTATTCGCTTTTATTGCAACAAAAAAACCTCAGCATCCCGTAGCGTTTGCAGCGCTAGGGACGAGAGGTTGAATTCCCGTGGTACCACCCTAGTTAGCGGACGAACGTGCTTCGTCATCCACTCCCTTTGGACCTGTAACGGCGGTTAACCGATGCGGATTTCCATTCCTGAGCCCGAATGTAACTTCGGTCGTTTGCAAGATGGTGTAATCACCGCATTTCTCCAAGGCGAGTTCGTGAAATACTGTCAACCGACTTGCACCAAGCGCCGGCTCTCTGTCATGTACAGGACTCACTACTGATCCTTATCATCGAAATATGTATACGATATGATCGGAAACATTATATAAAAAAGAAGCATTAAAGTCAATATTACACTGTCTGTTGAGTATAAGCAATGCTATGCATCAGTATACACATTAAGACGACTGAAATCGCTTGATTCCTTCTTCTAGATTATCAATCGACCACTGAATGTGTTCCTTGTTCTCGTATTGACGATACGGACACTCGATTCTCAGCGCCAGATCAAAATACAGATCATATAAACTTCTTCTTTTTCGTTCACTGTCTGTTGTAGTTGCTCTTCCATATCCTTTGAGGAATCCCGATGTATTATTAAAATGACTGAAATAGTGCTCCATTAAAGGATCTGCCCAAAGGGAACGTTCGAAATCGATAATGGCGGTGATTTTCCCCGCCTTCACAAATACATTCCCATCCCACAAATCCCAATGTACAAGCACAGGCTCTTTGACATCATCCAGCACATCCGATTTTTCTTGAATCAAACGCTCCAGTTCCTCATAACGAATCGAAAATTCCAAACCCGCTGCCTTGCTATCTGCAAGCATATCATCCATTAGGCACAGGAAAGCTTCTTTCCACGTCGTATAATGCGATTTCTTTGAGGAAAAGTAACCAAACTTCTCTCCTTTAATTTCATTGATCCGACGATTGTACGCACCCAGCTGCTGCTCTATGAATTCCTGCTCTTCTGCACTGTACTGATCTTTGACTTTGTTATACGGCGTTCCTGGCATGTACTCCATAATAAAATACTCTGCCGGAACCAGGGTGAGCGATGGATCATAGGCCAATACCCGAGGAACGGGTACATCCTGAAGTTCTGCCGCGAGTCGTAGTGCTTCAACCTCAGCAACCATGACATGCTGTTCGCAGCGCATCAGCTTAATGCCATTAGAAGGAGCTATTTTGAGTACAACCTTCTGTCCGTCGTTCTTGGTGATAAAGTAAGCGTGGTTTGCCCAGCCGTCGATCATTTCTTTGTATTCTTGGATACCTGTGTTAAAATGCTGCTGCACAATTCCGTCTAACTGTTCAGAAGTAAGCCTTGTTTTGTATGTACTTTCCATTCTGCATCCCACCCAGAATTTAATTTTTCAGGATTCTACTAATTAGAAAACGTTTTCCATCCAACTATTATGGCTTCCTTTAACCCCACTGGCAATAACTTTTATTACATATAAAAAACATTCTTATAAACAAAGAACTGCCCTTATACAAACATCATAAGGACAGTTCTTTATCTTAATCCTATTTCACGGCTACATAGAATAGACGCTGTGCGCCTTCTCCCGCCTCTTTCCACTCAAAATCAGCATATACACGTACATCTCTGAAGCCAGCCTTCGTGAGCTCCAGCTTCATCCAGTCCGGATCATACGCACGCTGAACATGAACCTCTTCAAACCGTTGGTACATATCCTTGCCGCTCTCAGCCACACGCGAAAAGATACTTAGATGATGCTCAATCTCACACCGTTCATGATCCATATCACAGGTCCAAATATACGATACGGAGCGTTCGTCCAACACAAATGGTTGCTCCTCTTCGTATCGAATAAGGGTATTCGGATGATGTACATCGAACAGGAATGTGCCCTCCGGCTTTAGCATCTCGTAAGTACGCTGAAAGGTACGAACGATATCCTCTTTTTCAAGCAGATAATTCACGCAATCACAGAACGATATCACCGAGTCCACAGGCTCCGGTACTCTCCAGTCCCGCATATCCTGCTGCACCCAGCGGACACTGCCTTCCCGATATAAGCGGTGGCCTTGAGGCGTGGCCTCCATTTTACTGCGTGCAACAGACAGCATGTCCGCTGACAGGTCAATACCTGTAACTTCAAAGCCGGAGTTCACCAGTGGGATCGTAATTGAGCCGGTTCCACAGCCCAGTTCAGCCACACTTTTCGGCATGCCATGCCGTTCCCAAGCCGTTCTCGCAAACCTTATCCAGTCCGGATAAGGCATATCCTCCATTAATTCATCGTACACATAGGCAAATTTCCGGTAAGACATGTCAGGCACCGCACTTTCAATTTCATTTTCGAATCTCTTTTGAACAAAAGAAAAAGCAGGGGCGTCCGGAGTTCACCCAGCCTTGCCCTGCCTTTACTTGTGGATTCAAGCGTATGCTTGATCCATTCTACCCGTTTGTCTACTTGTCCTCGTTCTGATCCTGAGGTACAGACTCTGTCAGATAGGTCCAGTTTTCCTTTTGAGTTACCAGACCATCCTTCATCAGTTTGCCCAAGGCCCGCTTGAAAGCGGATTTACTGATACCAAAACGCTGCTTGATGATGTCCGGCGGGGTTGCATCCGAATACGGCATGCCGCCCGTAGGGCGCTCTTTCATGAAAGCAAGCAGTTTGTCTGCATCTTCGTTGCGACCAACCTCTTTGAGAGGAGACATTGCCAGATTGACACGTCCATCTTCACGGACCATAGTTACCCGGCAGTTTACCTTTTCACCCAGACGCAGCATCCGGTTACGCTCCGAGGAATGGATCATGCCAATGGCTCCAAATCCCAGCACTCCACCTTCAACAAGTACAAACGTACCCATCTGAAGTGTCTTGTACACCGTAGCTTCAACCCATTGATTAACCCATGAGGTTGGCGCATGGAAAGACAATGGTGCAAGCTCACGTTCTCCGGCCAATTTCGCACGCAAACGTCCCTGCTTGTCATGTTCCATAATAACAAAGACTTCATCGCCCACCTGGGGACGCAGCTCTTCCAATTCAGACAGCTCACGAATCGGGAGCAACAATTGCCGCCCAAGCCCCATCTCGAGGAAACAGCCAAGGCGTGGATGAATGTCAGCCACAACCAGACGTGCCATTTCGCCTAGAGTGAGATATGGTTTTTTCATGGTTGCCGCCAAGCGATCTTCCGTATCAAAGAACAGAAAGACCTCCAGCGTTTCTCCAATCTTAACGTCCCGTGTAAGCTCCGTATAGTGAAGCAGTACATCTTCCGATCCTGTCGTCAAAAAGTAGCCAAACGGAGACACTTCACGTGAAACCGGCAAGTTGACGACTGTTCCTGCGATCAAACTCATACCGTTTCCACCACTTTGGCATCAGACCACAGTCGTTCAATGTTGTAATACTCACGCTCGTCGCGGTGGAAGATATGAACAACCACATCACCCATATCCATCAATACCCAACGTGCGGAATCCATACCTTCGATGCCTTTGATGTTCACTCCGGCTGCATGCGCCTGTTTGCGAATTTCTGTTGCAATCGCCTGTACCTGAGTATCGGAGTTCCCGTGACAAATAACAAAATAGTCGGCTACCAGCGAGATGTTAATCAGATCCAGTGCTACAATGTTAGATGCCTTTTTATCGTCAGCGGCAGCAACCGCCATATTCATAAGTTCTTTCGATGATACTGTCATGAACCAACCTCCATAATCTAATCTATAAATGTGCAATCAAGTCATTCCGCGACAACATGGTCAAAGGGTAAATGACACGGCGTTGTGATATCAACAAGCTGATCGTTGAGTCAAAACCGGCAATTAAACCTTCTTCCAGACTATGCTCAGCCTGTTCGCGAATATGATTTACTCCCGGGAAGTCTCTTCCCGGTTCAATATAATCCGCAAGACATACCACTTTATCCAGCAGGCTCATGCCCAATCGACCCGAGGTATGCCAACGAATAGCATTAATAATTTCGGCATCATCGATGCCGTAGTCACGTTCAGCAACAAAAGCACCCACTTCGGAATGCCAGAGCTGCTTGTCATGCTGCAAAAGTTCTTCGTTCAAACCATTATCACGGATGACCGCTTCCATCTCAGATACGGGCCAATACTTGGCCACATCATGCAAGATTGCTGCCAAATCCGCTTTTACAGGATCAGCACCATATTTTTCAGCCAATAACACTGCCGACTCCATGACACCCAGCGTATGCTTCCAACGCTTCTCCGGCATTTGACCGGAAACTGCGCGGATCAGTTCGTCACGGCTTAGTCCCATATAAACCGCTCCTTACAATGTATTGGTGCACCTCATCAGGAATCATGAAACGTACCGAATGACCTTTGGCAAGACGTCTGCGTACGGCTGTGGATGATATATCCACTAGGGGCATCTCAGCCAACAATACCCGATCCTGCAACGCGTCCGGCAGATCATCCAGATGTAACTGGAATCCCGGTCTTCCCACACCGATGAAGGTTAAACGTTCGGCGAGCTCTTCGATCTGCTCCCATTTGGGAAGATAGTTCACCATATCCGCTCCAACAATAAAGTAAAATTCATGCTGCGGATAGCGGCGCCAAAGCTCCTTCATGGTATCAATGGTATAGGACACACCGCCAAGTTCCATCTCGATACCCAGCACCTCATATTGCTGCACACCTTTCACAGCCGCTTCCGTCATTTCGAGACGTTGCTGTCCCGAAGCTCCGGCGCCGCGTTTGTGAGGTGGAACATGGGAAGGCATGAACCAGATCTCATCCAGTGCATGCGAATCCCTTGCCGCTTCAGCTGCCAGGAGGTGTCCCATGTGGATCGGATCAAACGTACCACCCATGATACCGATCTTCACCCGCGTCACACTCCCTTATCTAGGTAGTTCGATTTGTTTGTTATCGCGCGATTCTTTGTACAGGATGATTGTATTACCGATGACTTGTACAAGCTCACTACCCGTTTCACGGGCAACTTCTTCGGCCATCTCTTTTCTGTCCTCGTCATTGTTGTTGAGCACTTGCACTTTCATCAATTCGCGCTTCTCAATCGCATCTTCGATGTGACGGAACAGGTGCTCATTCGTTCCCCCTTTGCCGATTTGAAATACAGGGGTCAGATGATGTGCCTGTGAACGCAAAAAGCGCTTTTGTTTACCGTTTAACATGAATACTCCATACTCCTTATGGTGAGCAAGCCTCAGCAACAGCACAATGTCTGCCCTAGGCCTGACCGTTCAATTATATTTTTACATTCATAAAACGAACTAACAAAGTTTACACAGTGTGACTACGATTGCAGTACCATCTTACGATCGCTGTTATCCCCAGATTTCTTCATTTCATTTATAAAGGGGGAAATCCGGTGAAAGCTTATGCTTCCGAAGCAGCTTTCCTACAGAAAGCTTTGAGGCGAGCACTTCGTTTCTTCAGATTGGTTCTGCACTCTTCGTCATCGTGTAATCTTGTTTTCATTTTACAATATCAAAAACTCTCTAACACAGCTCGCCGCATCGTCTCCACGGGAGCCGGGATGCCGAGCCAGTGCTCGAATGCTACCGCACCCTGGTATATAAACATACCAAGACCACCATGCACAGTACATCCACGCTGCCTTGACTCGCGAAGCAGGCGTGTTTCCAGCGGATTGTAAATAAGGTCGCTTACTGCTGCACCTGCTCGAATGAGTGCAGGGTCAACAGGTACGTCATCTACATGCGGATGCATGCCTGCTGCTGTCGTGTTAATCACGATATCAGCCGAAGCCAGTACCGCAGCAGCCTCTTCCATTCCACTACCTGTGATGTCACCCAGTCCATGAGCGCGCAGATTGGAAGCAAGGGCAACGGCTCTGTCGGCTGTACGGTTAAGAATACTAATCCGTTCAGGCTTCTCCAAAGCAAGAGCGTATATCACACCTCTTGCTGCTCCGCCAGCCCCCAGAACAGCGATACGTTTACCTGTGAGTTCCGGAACAGCTTCTTCCTTCAAGGAACGCACATAACCGATGCCATCCGTATTATACCCTGTCAGCTTGCCTTCTTCATTGACAATGGTGTTCACCGCGCCAATCATGCGTGCACTTTCATCAATGACATCAAGATACTGCATGACCTGTTCTTTGTGCGGAATGGTTACATTCACACCACGATACCCCAGCGCCACAATGCCTCGAATGGCTGATTCCAGCTGCTCGGGACGAACATGCAGTGGCATATACATTCCATTCACTCCTGCAGCCTGCAGAGCCGCATTATGCATAGCAGGCGATTTGGAATGTGCAATGGGATCACCCATAACGCCAAGCAGGACAGGGAGTGAAGGATTTGTTTTTTTCTGTTCCGACATACTTCCGCCTCCGATCTGGTGAAAATGCTGCTGTAATTACATTAGATCAAGGATGGGCGGATCAGTACACGAATACCTTTTGGAGCATGAACAGCTACAAGCGCCCCATTCTCACCGTTAACCTTAATCCAGCCCAGTCCGGAAATGAATACATCCGACTGACTACCACGTTTGATTCGGAACTCATGTCTGGTCCATTCAGGCATATCTGCTGCATCTTCACGTGTTGGTGGAGACAGCAACTCACCCAGATGGTCACGATACAAGTCGTCTGCACGTTCCAACTTCGTCCGGTGAATATCAAGCGCAGTGCTGATAAAACAAGTGAAGGACTGACGATCTCCCTCTACAAAGTCAAAACGAGCCATGCCGCCAAAGAACAGCGTCTGACCAGAATTCAACTGATAAACGGCCGGTTTAAGCGGTTTTTCTGGCATAATGGCAGCTAGATCTTTACGGGATACAATCTCACTGAAACGCCAAGGGTATACAATTCCCGGTGTATCAATAATAGCTTTTCCATCGTCGAGTGGAATATTAACCATATCCAGCGTCGTCCCCGGATAACGGGATGTTGTGAGTTCCTGCTCGAGATCACTGTAATCACGAATCAGACGGTTAATCAGTGTGGACTTGCCCACATTGGTACCACCAACTACATATACGTCACGATCTCCGCGATACGTCCCTACAAGCTCAAGCAGTCGGTCGAAGCCCTGATTTTGCTTCGCACTGCACAGAACGACATCTACCGTACGCAAACCTTGTTCTTTGGCCTGTTTTTGCACCCAGTTGCGAACCTTGTTCCAGTTGGTTACTTTTGGAAGCAAGTCCGTTTTGTTCACGGCAAGCAATACCGGATTGTTGCCTACAAAACGCTGCAAACCAGAGATGATACTGCCATCAAAGTCAAACAGATCAACGATATGGATGACAAGTGCATCCTTATCCCCGATTTTGCTCAGTAGGGCCAAGAACTCGTCCTGATCCACTGTAACGGATGATGACTCATTGTAATTTTTAATACGGAAACAACGCTGGCAAATGACGGGTTCACGATCCAACGCTTTTTCGGGGATGAATCCTGGTAATTCCGGGTTTTCCGTTTGCAGATGCACTCCGCATCCGCTGCACCTTACGGCAATATTGCCGTTATGCGGTTCTGTCATTTCTTCTTTTCCTCCTCAAGCCATAAGCCTTTCTTGCGCAAACTCGTTAGAGCAATCCGTTCCACGCGCCGATTGAAGCGGGTCATGAAGCCTTCATCCCCAATGGAGATCGGCAATACCAGAACCGTATAAAGTCCCAGTCGATTCCCTC
>NZ_LGRP01000025.1:438-23462 GCF_001636635.1 Paenibacillus sp. O199 | reverse complement strand
CAGGAGTTAACTCCATCATCTTCATTGCTCTACGAAACGGAACATTCGATGGTTTGCGTGCACTATGCACAAACTGGATATCCAGTGGCGTCGCAAACAGGGATACACGATTCAAATTGTTATTGGACACAATCATGAGCTGGAAACCAGCCTCTTTGACACGTGCGAACCACTCAATCAGTTCGGGCGTGGCATCAGGAGCTTTCGCCCCAACGAGTGTATTGTCCAGATCAGTTATAATTCCACGGTAGCCTTGAGCGTATAGCTCTTCCAGATTAATGTCAAAAACCGTGTCTACACGCAGCTTGGGCATTAACATTTCAAACAAAGAAGTCACCTCAGTTTCATACGACACACTATATCACAAATCCGTCTTTCCTGAAAATGCATACAGCGCCTCACGGTATAGGAAAAAAGGAAAAACGGGACGGGCGACATTACGCCCGTTCCGCTTTAAGTTCCTTACGCAGCCTCGAAGCAGTCTGATAGACGGCCTTCCAATCGTCTGCAGTTACAGAAGCTGGACTATAACGAGTCTGTTCAAACTTCGCTAGAAGTTCATGCAATGTCGCTGCTGCAGCTGGTTTCAGCTGGCTCCAGCGGGTTACCGATTCACGAAGTGTCTCGTCCCCGCTTCGGGTCAATCCTTTGCGCTTCGCATAACGTATCCAGCGTTCGGTCTCTGCCACTACCTTTTGTTCAGGGGTTAGCGGTCCACCTGTCCGGAGACGAAGCACGAAGAATCGAAGCGAGAGGCGATTTCGCCAGAACATATAAGCCACCCACAATACGATGATGGCTCCCGCAGCCCAGATTACAAAAGTCGGGATACTGGATGAAGCCTGTTCAGGCGCTGGGGTCTGCTCTTCCTCTTTTACCGGTTCCTCTTCAGGTTGTTCTTCAGGCTCATCTACCGGCTGTACATCCGGTTGTTCCGTGAGCAACGGCATGTCAAAGCCCGGCGTCGCTTCAACCGGAATCCATCCATACTCGCCAAAATAAACTTCAGCCCAAGAATGCGCGTCTGCATTCGTTACAGTGTACGTTGTCTCGATCTCAGCTCCAGGTTGGCGCGGGGCCTGCATGTCTGAATTCAGCGAAAGCTGTCCAGGTGCGTACCCTTTCACCCAACGAGCGGGAATCCCTTCGGAGCGCGCCATCATAACCAGTGCAGTCGAGAAATAATCACAATACCCTTCACGAATGTCAAATAAAAATCCTTCAACAAAGTCACTACTTACTTTTCGGGATAAATCCGGATTGTTTGTGTAATCAAAATTTTGTTGTAAATAGTTTTGCAGTAATGCCACTTTTTCATACGGCGTATTTGCCGATGCTGTAATTTCAGTGGCCAGGTCCGTCACCCGATCTGGGAATCTGGATGGCAGCTGCAGGTACATATCATCTGCCGGATTGCTAGTATACAGATCATCAAAAGATTTGGTACGAAGTTCATCTTCCACAATAACTGGCGCTTCCGATACAATCGTATACGTCTTTGGATATTGCGGTTGCTGACGGTCTGTTACGACATGAAGTTCTGCCTGCTCTGGATTCCATAACATCCGGTCTGAATTTGCCTCACCATTGACAGATGTGACTTTCGAGATGGAATAGGCTCCAAAGAGGATCGGATACACGTTATCATTCAACATCGTCACTTTCTGAGTGACTTGCTTGGTGGTTACATTTCCGGGTTCATCATTCTCCAGTGCTTGTCCCGCCTCAACATCCTCTGTCGCACCTCGTCCGCGATCATCCCAGCCTGTTCCCGTATACTCTGCCCGCGTCTCACCACGCCAGTAACTGCGCTCATTGGTAGTGACAGACATGACAGGTGTATAGTCGAAGTTAAACCCTCCGCCAAGCTGGTTGTCTTCCCTGCTGTACCCTGACTCGGTAGCTGTCGGAATGTCCAGTGTGCCGTTGCCTGTCTGACTCCCCGAACTTCCGGTGTAGTTACGCCACGCGGTATAAGGATCCGTCAAGGTAGGAGGAACTTCCGGCATATTCACACTGGCTACGATAATCAAAGAGAATATGATGGCAATGTTGGCCAGAATTTTGTAGGGATGTCGGATAATTCGCTTCCACCCTTGTGGATATTGCAGTTGGAAATTACGGAAGTGCTGACATACCAGCCATCCCATTCCTGCAAACATAACCCAGGCGATTTCAATCCAGAGTGGAAACTGGGTAAAGGAGTCGAGAATTCCCATCGAGATAATGTTAATGCCCAGAAAAACGAGAATTCGGCGCGTTGTAGTCACCAGGCGCAGGGCAGCTTCAAGCATCACCCACGCGCACAGGGAGAACCAGATGTAAGGTGCCAGGTGCAGCACAAATTGCTCTGTACGCTCCATTAACGTGCCGTAAGGAATATAAACGGTGTAATCGATTAATGTCTTATGCAAAATATATACAAGGACAACCGCCTTGATTATGGTTCGTATCATTATTTTGAAAGGCAGAATCACTTCCAGAATACTGACCGCTGCGAGCGTCCACAGCACCAATGAAGTGGTCTCGGTATACCAGGATTCCTGTGTGAATGATATCCACTGCATGCCAATCAGGAAAATCCAGAGTAACGAAGCCGCATGATACCAGGACCTTCTCCCCACTGTCAGCTCTTTGCCTTTAGTACTCATACACTACCTCCCCCCATAACCGTTGGAAGCTCCTGCAAATGGGAAACGGTAAAGGATCTTGTACCTCTTCCACGCAGCATCGCATTCCACTCGGAACTCCGGCGGGAATCAGTGGGTTCAATCAGAATATGACAAGGGGTCATCCCTCGTGTGTCGGCCCATCGGAGCAGTTCGAGAACTTTTTCATCCTTCTGGGGAGAAATCACTACAAAATACGCGCCTTGAGGAAACTGACGTGACATCTTCTCAACACCGGGCAGCAGCCGATTCTCTTGGCCGTTATATTGGATATCTACCAGATGATGAATCATCTTCTGCCGCTCCATCGGACTTTCACTGGGAGCAAAAAATGATGTCTTCTCCGACAGTGTCAGCAGCCCCATACCCATTCGTTCTCTTGTTCCATACTCCAGCAGCGAGGCAGCCGTGGACACAGCCAGTTCAAAGGCCTCACCATGTTCATAGCTGCCTGACAGCGCATCCAGCACCAGAATCGTTTTCGGAACCGACTCATGTTCAAATTCCTTGGACTTCCACGTTCCCGTCTTTGCCGTTGCATTCCAGTGAATGCGGGAAAGTCGGTCGCCATAAACGTAGTCACGCACGCCGTTAATCTGGGTCGTTTCCCTGCGCGAGCGGGTCAAGGCCGTCTGTGGACCGGATAACCGTGATTTGCGATCATATAGCTGCCAGTACGGGATAAATACCGTGCGCGGCAACACCCGGAATTCCCCTTTGGCTTTGAACGTTCCCCGATGCTCGATCAGACCAAAGATGTCCTCGCTGGCACATTCCGTTTCGGAAAAGACATACTTTCCCCGCTCCAGCGGCGGGGTTTGAAAAGACAATTCACCATACCCTCGCATGCTCGGAATGAGGCTTTCTTTGAAAGACCAGGATTCGCCGTTATGCCGATGCAGCATTTCGCGCACAACCACATAAGGAAGTGGCAGAAATCCCGGGATGTTCAGACTTAACTGCACCTGTACCTGGTCACCGGCATGCAGCAGCTCTTCATGATCCTGACCAGAAGAGAGCTTGCGCACGCCATGAGTACGACGTACACCGCTAAAACCAGCAATCGCAAGGTAAATACAAATCAGAGTCACCATCGACAGCAGCATCAGGGAGGTCTTCCCGCCCTGGAACAAAACATAAGCCAAACAGCACATCCACACCGCCGCGATGCTCCATACGCGGGGGTGGCGTATTCCCCTTCTGACTGTACTCAAAAGCGGCTTCATCAATTATTGCCCCATGGAGACGGGCACTCGAACCTGTTGAAGTACGGATTTTAATACAGCCTCGGAGCTCATACTGTCCAGTCTCGATTCGGGACGCAGCACGATCCGATGGGAGATGACATAAGGTGCCATCGTTTTCACATCATCCGGAAGCACGTAGTCACGTTCCTGCAAAAAGGCAAAAGCCTTCACGGCCATCATAAATGAAATGGCTGCCCGCGGGCTGGCGCCCAGCAGTACGGATGGGTGGGAGCGAGTTTTGCGAACCACATCAAGCAGATAATCCATGACCGGATCACCGATGAATACTTCCTTGATTTCCTGTTGAATGGCTGATATCTGATCCATATGGGTTACGGATTCAAGCCGATCAACAGGCTGACCCGACTGATGCTGCTTCAGCAACGTTTTCTCGATATCCTTGTCGGGATAACCCAGACTTATTTTCAACATAAACCGGTCCAATTGCGCTTCCGGCAATGTGTACGTTCCTTCAAAATCGATTGGATTCTGGGTTGCACAGAGCATAAATGGATGAGGCAGATCATACGTATCGCCATCTACCGTCACACTGCGCTCTTCCATGACTTCCAGCAAAGCGGACTGCGTTTTCGTAGTTGCCCGGTTAATCTCGTCTGCCAGCAAAATGTTGGTCATGACCGGACCCGGACGGAAGTAAAAGCGCTCGTCACGTGGATGGAACACGGATACCCCCGTGATGTCACTTGGTAAAATATCAGGATTACATTGAATGCGGCGGTACTCTCCGCGCATGGATTTCGATAACGCTTTAACCAACTGCGTCTTGCCTGTTCCTGGGACGTCTTCAATCAGAACGTGTCCGCCTGCAAGCAAAGCTGTGAGCAAAAGTTGAATTTCAAAGGATTTCCCCATTATGCATGATTCCAGATTAGAACGAACTGCTGATATGATTTGGATCGACTCTTTGCGCACAGGCATGTGGTCTAACCTCCTAAAAAAGCATACAGATTTCCTTTTATTGTACATGATCCAAGGGCGCGAGTACACTCGAAGGAACTCATAATTTGTTTCCAGCCGTCAGATTCACCGCAGTTATCGCATGATTACGACAAAAAGAGGCTCGGATAGAAGTTATCCGAAGCCTCTGCTGATTCCATATATAATGGCTAGCTCTGCCATGCTCTGTTACCCTTTCGGCCGAACCACCAATGCCGCGAGAAAAGAAAAGATAATCGCTGAGGAAATACCCGCCGCGGTCAAATCGAATATCCCCGTAATGACACCGATCCATCCCTCTTTCTCCAGTTCCGTCAATGCCCCGTGCACGAGGGAGTTACCAAAACTGGTAATGGGGATGGAAGCGCCTGCCCCTGCAAATTTGACGAGTGGATCATACAGCCCAAACGCATCCGCAACCGCACCAGCCACAACAAGTGTACTCATCGTATGTGCAGGAGTCAGTTTGACACCATCCATCAGAAGTTGTCCCACGACACATATCAACCCGCCAACAATAAATGCCCATAAAAACTGCATCCTTTATCCCTCCTTTTCTATGGCTACGGCATGCGCAATACAAGGAATGCTCTCGCCCTGCTGGTATGAAAGTGGAGACAACAATGCACCGGTAGCGACCACTAATACCTTATTGAGTTCACCCTTTTGCATCCGGTTCAAAATGTGACCGTAAGTCACTGTTGCAGAACATCCACAGCCACTGCCTCCAGCGACAACGTAAGGTTGCTTCTCCCGATCATAAATCATCAGTCCGCAGTCATTGAAAACCGTCTGTTCCATGGGAATACCCTCTTTTTGCAGCAATTCTTTGGTAATGGGAAGTCCCACGGATGCCAGATCGCCTGTCACAATGAGATCATAATAACCGGGTTCCAACCCTGTATCCCGAAAATGGGAAACGATAGTATCCGCTGCCGCAGGCGCCATCGCAGATCCCATGTTAAACGGATCTTTGATGCCCATATCCATAATTCGACCAATAGTCGCTTTGGTAACTACAGGACCTTCGCCGGTACGAGAAACCACACCACAGCCAGAACCGGTGACCGTATACTGCGCATATGGCGGCTTCTGGGAACCATATTCCGTTGGATAACGAAATTGCTTTTCCACCGTACAGTTGTGACTCACCGTACCCGCGAGTACATAATCCCCTGCACCCGAGTCCACAATGAGTGAGGCGAGAGCCAACGTTTCCATCGACGTTGAACAGGCACCAAATACCCCCAGATAGGGTACACCCAACTTGCGGGCAGAAAAGGAACTACTTATAATCTGATTCATCAGATCTCCACCAACAAAGAACTGAAGCTCTTCTTTTGTGATATTCGCATTGATTAATGCCATTTGGGAAGCCTGTTCAAGAAGCTTGCGTTCTGCCTTTTCCCAGGTTTTCTCCCCAATTTCCAAATTGTCATACACATAATCAAAATCTGATGTTAGAGGCCCTTTGCCTTCATCCGGTCCTACGACTGCCGATCTGCCGATAATCCGTGGACGGTTCTCAAATTGCCAGGTTTGTTGGCCCAAGCGTTTCATAGATGTCCACCTCCGAAGCCGAGGATGGCGTATACAATCCCCACGATAAAGGCAGCAACGACACCAAACACGATAACTGAGCCTGCCAGCTTGAACATGTTGGCACCAACCCCAAGCACCAGTCCCTCGGCGCGATGCTCCAGTGCTGCCGAACACATGGAGTTGGCAAACCCGGTGACAGGGACAGCCGTTCCAGCACCCGCCCATTGTGCCATTTTATCGTAGACACCGAGGCAAGTCAGGATGACTGAAATGAGGATCATGACCGCAACGGTTGGACTGGCAGCTTCTTTCGAAGTCATGTCAAACCCGGCCATAAACGCTTCCTGGATAGCCTGTCCAATGACGCAGATGAATCCGCCGACGAAGAATGCCTTAATACAGTTCGTCCAGATTGGACGGGCAGGCTCATGTTTTTTGGCGACTTTTTTATATTCCTGTTCACTGATGGACAGGGATGATGATGATTTTTTACTACTACCCTTAGTTTGAGCTGGCAAGATACAGAACCTCCCTTGTAATGAAAATGAGTCAACAGATGTGACTGCATGTACTGTGTGTAATCCTGTATTCATTGTTTGTTAAGGTTGGGAAAGTTATGTATCCGGCGAAAGACAGCATATGTTTCCAGCACGATGATGCTGCCGAATGAGATGAGTCGCTCAGCGCCGGATCAGAGGTCTGTGAAATTTATAAATAAAGCAGAATGATCACGAGCAAAATAAAAAGGACGATACAAAGGATGGTTTCATTGCCTTCATCGGGTGGCGTCATCTATTGTCCCAGCTCCTTCCTGTTGTGAGGCAAGTGAAATTAGTGGGTCATTAAATACCTTATGGAATACTGGTTAAGCAAAACGGTTCCTTACTATATGCATATTCAATGCAGCTGCTTGGCGACTGTGCTTGGTGCGGATTTAATGGCCCGATGAAACATTAAACGAGCAACCATTCATGCCTGAGATACGTGACATAACCATGGACAATTACTTGCGCAAGGTTCATACTGTAGTGTGACCAGTGGTTAAATAAAACGTTCTTCTCTTCCGAAGGACAACAGTCCGGCAGCCGTTCTGCTGAGACCTGATTTACATACAAGCAGAGGAGTTGTCGACACATGAATCAAAAAACGTTGGAAATGTTTCGCACGTTAACGGAATTCCCTTCCGTTTCCGGGTTTGAACGCGAGCTTCGCGGATGGATGAAAGAACAAATGTCTCCTTATACGGATGAATTTGTCCAGGATCGCTTGGGCAGCCTTTTTGGCGTATTGCGGGGAGAGGAGTCCGGACCCAAAGTCATGGTTGCAGGTCACTTCGACGAAGTTGGCTTCATGACCACAGGCATTACGGAAACAGGCATGATCAAATTCCGCCCACTCGGTGGATGGTGGAGTCAGGCTGTGCTGTCTCAACGTCTGGAACTCATCACTCCGGATCGCCGGATTACAGGGGTTGTTGGTTCAACACCTACTCATCTACTCGATGAATCCCAGCGTAATAAACCGGTTGATCTTAACCATATGTACTTGGATATTGGTGCGGATAACCGTGCAGAAGCAGAGTCTTGGGGCATTCACCCGGGCATGCAGATCGTGCCGATCTGTGAGTTCACACCGATGGCTAACCCGAAGAAAATCATGGCAAAAGCATGGGATAACCGTTACGGCGTAGGACTTGCACTTGAGCTAGTTGAAGCATTGCATAAAGAAAAATTGCCAAACACCCTCTATTGCGGTGCAACAGTCCAAGAAGAATTGGGACTACGCGGTGCACGCACGGCTGCCAATCTAATTGAACCGGATATTTTCTTTGCACTGGACTGCAGTGCCGCGAATGATATGACAGGAGACAAACAATCATTCGGACATATTGGACAAGGCGCTTTACTGCGTATCTTCGACCCGGGCATGTTTACCCATCGTGGTATTGTTGAATATGTTCAGGACACAGCATCAACAAATCAGATCAAAATGCAATATTTCATCTCTCCTGGCGGTACGGATGCCGGAGCGGTTCATTTGAGCGGTATCGGTGTGCCTTCAACGGTAATTGGCATCTGCGCCCGTTACATTCATACTTCTTCTTCCATCATTCATACGGATGACTATGATGCGGCAAAAGAGTTGCTCGTGAAACTGGTGAAGGGTCTGGATCAGACAACACTGAACACGATTATCGGAAACGCGTAACTTTTTCTATAAAAGATGCCCTGATTTTCAGGGCATCTTTTTTTGATGTTTAGAACACGAAATCCGTCCTAAAGATGAAGGGGAAATTAAGATGTAGTGATGAATTGCAAAATGCCAGCCTCTGCATAAGCAGAAGCTGGCATGATTTGGTTTACAGAAAGAAAGGGGAGAATGCAATCCAGGCCAAAATAAGAGCCAGCACAATGCACACATTTTCCACAACGGCTCCATGCTTCGTGCCTGTACTCATGAGATTGATCCTTATACGCCACTTGAGTGGTGGCAGTGGACGAATGCCGCGATTCGTCAACGAATCTGCCAATAGGTGCATGACATAGGCTGTACCTCCGGCTACCCAAATCTCTGGCCCCTGCAGATGAGTTGTACTGTAGAGCAACCCAGTCCATACGGCGGTTCCATATAATGTGTGTGTCAATCCTCTGTGGGTTAACGTGGTACACAGCATTAACAGACTGCCCGCGATCAGATTCCATGGTGCGAAGGCATGCCCATAAAATACAAGTCCCAGTCCGATCGCAAACATCAGCACTTTGCGCAGTGAACGGGACGGTAAGAAAGATACCATCCCAATCAGAATGGCGAGCAGCAGATTCCATGGCTTTGCCTGTACATAGAAGTACACAAATACGGCGACAGGCAGCAGGATTGTCTGTAATAGCCGGATGAGGCTGTTCGGCAATGCCTTGGATACCAATAGCGAATTGGGCTCATCAATGTCTGGCAGCAGCGAACCAATCAGAGCCACGGTAACCGCCGGTGCAGTCACAGACATACCTGCCAATTGCAGAACAGAGAGGGATACAGTGGTCCCGATAATCAGGTGGGATCTTCCCATCATGGTGCAAAAACTTCCTTTCGAAGAAATAGGGAACATAAACCGTCCACTCCAGATTTTACAACGAAAACAATATAAGAACAATAGTTCGCATTTCTTAATTTACTCACTCTACACCATGTAATTACCATCGGATCTATGGGCAGACTAACAGTTGAACTGATTTTACATTTACCTCATACGGCGTTAATCCTGTGTTAACATCACTGGTGTATAGTCGGTTCATACCCAACCAACAAAGGATGATTACTTATATGGGAATTCATACGTACTTTAGATCACTCAACGATCTCGAACGCATTATTCGTACCCCGGGAAAATTCAAGTTTGAGGAGCACAGCGTATCCGCCCACTCCTGGAAAGTCGTGCAATATGCCAAAACACTCGCCGATATTGAGGAACAGCATGGGGTCGCCATCGATTGGAAGAAGCTTTACGAGATCACCAGCAGTCATGATTATGGTGAAATCTTCATCGGTGATATCAAAACGCCGGTTAAACATTATTCACTGGAGCTTCGTTCGATGCTGCAGCAGGTAGAAGAAGGCATGGTTGAGCATTTTATTAACGAAAATATTCCTGAAGAGTTCCAGCCGATTTTCCGTAGACAGCTGCGTGAAGGCAAAGACAATTCTGTCGAAGGTCTTATTCTGGAAGTGGCAGACAAAATGGATCAGGTGTACGAAGCGTTTGCTGAACTGCAGCGTGGTAATACAGAAAAGGAATTTATCGTGATGTACCGATATGCCCTGATCAAAATCAAAAATATTGACCTCCACTGTGTACACTATTTCCTCGAACATATTCTCCCCGACATCATTGAGGAAGGTAACCGCTCCCCATTTGATATCCGCCAAATCACGGAAGATGCTTTGTTACAATAATCAGCTCCAGTCATCGTGGTTCTTCAAGAGCCATGGACAGGGCTTTTTTTCGTTATTGTAACCTTTGGCGATACTCGCTGGGATACAGTCCTGTCTTGTTTTTAAAGATACGGCTAAAATAATGGGAATCACTATATCCCACCGCTTTACCTACTGTCTTGATATCCATATCTTCAAAGGCCGCGAGCAAGCGTTTTGCTTCGTTGATTCGAAGCCCTGTCATGTATTTGAGCGGGGTTTCACCCGTCACCTTTTTGAAACACTTCCCCAGGTAATCTACACTAAAATGCATCTGTCCTGCCATGTCCTGCAACGTAATTTCATGCATATAGTTCTGTTTCAGATACAACTTGACTGCCTCTGCGATATCCTCCGGCTTCACCTGTTCATCCAGCATTGCACTAACATGTGCCAGCGAATCCTCTGCACTGCCAAGCTTTAATTCCATCGCATCCAGCAGCGATCGAAGCTGTTCTTCTGTGAGGGGTTTAAGTAGATAATCCTCCACTTTGTAACTGATCGCCTGACGTGCAAACTCAAACTCATGATGGCCGCTCAGGATCACGATCTTGACATGCGGATAGGCAAAATAAAGATGTTTCGCCAGTTCCAGCCCATTCATGACGGGCATCTGAATATCGGTAACGACCAGATCAGGCACTGTATGTTCAATCAGTTCCAATGCTTCCTGTCCATTTCTAGCTTCACCTATAACCTCAAACCGTGTGCCCAGCTCGCTGAATTTCCGGGATACGTTGCGGCGAATCAACGCCTCATCTTCCACAATAATAGTTCTATATGTCATCACCATGAGTTTTAACTGTGCTCCTTTCGAATGGAACCGCCAATCGTAATGCTGACGCCGCCAGAAGGTTTATTCGTAATATGCATATGTGCCGCGGAGCCATACCATAATTTGAGTCTGATCCAGATGTTTTTCAATCCCATCCCGTTGATCTCAAGTTCAGGCATACGCTCCCATTCCTGTGATTGTTGTATGTACTGCTGGATGAGCGTAAGCGCCTCGGGTTCCATGCCAGGTCCGTTGTCTTCCACTGTCATTAGCCAGGTTTCCTGCAAGGTGTCCAGCTTTCCAATGATATGCAGCTTCCAGGGTGGCGTATCACGTAGTCCATGTTTCATGACATTTTCCAGCAAAGGCTGAATCAGCAGCATAGGCACCTGAAGGTTTTTCATCGAGTCCGGAACATGGAATTCATAAAGCAGATCATCTTCGAACCGAATTTTCATACACTCCAAATACCGCTCACAGTAGTCGATTTCTTTTTCCAATGCAACACCGCTTTTGTTCGGAGACGAGATGTAACGCAGCATGGATGCAATGTGACCACAGAACGCAACGATCTGTTCATTCATGCCCTCTTCCGCCATAATGCTGATGTTCGTAATGTTGTTATACAGAAAGTGAGGGTTCATCTGGGACTGCAACGCCAGCAATCTGGCATCCGTTTCCTGAGATTTGATCGCCAGCATGTCCTGAAAAGACTGCACAAGCTGTTGATTCAATTGGATAAAGGTATCATTCAACTCATCCATCTCACGGATGGAACCTGGAACTTCCAACTTGAACAACTGACCAGAGTCCTGACCCGTGGTCAGATCGTGGACGCCAGTTTTCTGAATAATGCGCTGCAAACGATGGAGCGGTAAGGTAACACGTTTGGAGATCAGGTATGAGAGGAGCAAAATAAGCATCAAGGTAGCTAAAGTTGCCCCCATGAACAGAAAAGCCATGCGATTCAGATTCGCAAACAGGGATTGTTTGGACTGCATCACGATAACCGTCCAACCGGTCTCCTGCGAGGTCATGTAGGTCATCATTTGCTTCGAATTTCCATTGGGATCTACGACTTCTTGCATCGTTCCTGGTGGATATTGATCGTTTCGAATCAAGTTAACAACAACGGAATGGATTGCATTTAACGGATGTTCATTGGACAAAAAAGGATATAAAAGCTCATGACGTTCATTCAATACATAGACGCTCAGATTTTCGTTCCCCGCTTCCACATCGTTTAAATGCTGGAACACGGTTCCTGCATCCTGCAAAATTTCCACTACTCCTTGCGAGACATAATTTCCATCCTTATACACCCGGGTAAGGGAAAGATATGGTTTACCTGACTCCCCCTGCCCTGTTGGCATCGGTAATGCCCCACTATCCAGTAAACTTATGACACGCCAGCCATTGCGCGCCCACGTTTCCTCGTACCACGGTCTTTGGGTCAGATCTACGGACAGCTGGCCATTGAACGCACCGGCACCCAGCATTTTACCGTTCACATCATAAATATTGGCTTGTTTGGCTGTGTTAGAGCTGCTAATGATCGCCAGAATGACATCAATCAGCGTTGTTGTATCCTTGTAAAACGCCGGGTCACTTGTCAGCGTCTGTTCATTGTCCTCCGCTGGAGATAAATAGTGACTGAAGTGCTCCTTGACCAGATTGGAATATACGATGTTCATGGAGAAATTATTCATTTTGACGATTTCCTGATCCAGATTGCCTACCATCGAATTCCCCAGCTGTTTCTGCTGTTCGGCACTTCGACTACGAATGTCATTGGCAAGAAAAACATACAAGAGACTGGCCACAATCAATGAAAATACAATAAAGACCGCAGAGTAGTAGGCAAACAGACTTTGCTGAAGCGTTCTGAATCGGTACTTAACCATCTCACACCTCGTTATCGGATGATGTCTTGCAACTTACTCGAAAATGTCCACCCAACAGAACGCTTTTGTCTATTGAGCGCATTCTTCGTTCCGCGTAAAGTTATTCACATAAGAATACGCTTACATGAAGCGTTTCGGCAAGATCTATTATTCTTTATTCCATGGGAGGTTCATTGATGAGAAAACGATTTCTATTATCCCTCGTAGGTGCGCTGTTGCTGTCCAGCCTGCTTCTTGCCGGGTGCAACTCCGGTGAAAGTTCCGAAGGTTCAGGGAAGGTAACACTAACGTTCGGAACAAGTCAGAGCGGCATTCCACGTACGGGTATCATGCAAACGATGGCTAAAGAATATGAGCAGGAAACGGGTGTGAAAATTGACTTTCAGGTGGTCCCTGATGCCCAGTGGCGTGACCTGATTAAGGTGAAGCTCGCCTCCGGCGAAGCTCCTGATATTTTTAATGTCGATGTGGATCCACTTAGCATGCCTGCCAACGTAAGACCTGAGGAAAATGCAATTGATCTGACCAATGAGGAATTTACAGGACGCATGTCCGAAGAGATTTTACCAACGGTTAGCTATAAAGAGAAGGTGTACGGGGTTTCTTTTGCACCATCAAAAATATGGTATGTGTACTATAACAAACGCATCTTTGAAGAGCTCGGCATCCAGCCGCCAACGTCCTACGCCGAGTTCAAGGCGATCAGCCAGAAAATCAAGGACAAGGACATCATTCCGTTCTATCAGGCGCCTGCCAGCGGATGGTATCAGGTGCTGCCTTTATTCGAAACCGGTCCAAACTATGAGCAAGCTACGCCGGGAACGTACGAGAAGCTGAACAACAATGAGATGAAAGTGGCAGATTTGACGCAGCTCAAGACGGTCATTGAACAATTGAAGGAATTTGCGGATCTGGGTTACTTCGGCAAGGATTTTCTGTCCAACACGGTCGAGGCTGGCATTGAAGCCTTTGGTCAGGAGAAGGCAGCGATGCTGCTCCGAGTCCCGGGCACCGAAAAGGAAGTGTCTGAGGCCTATCCGGACATGAAGGACAATATGGGATTTTTCGTGATGCCGTGGGGCGATAATCGGACGATTGGTGTGAATCCGGGCGGTTCGGCTGCGATGTTTGGCAACAAAAACAGCAAGCACCCGGAAGAGGTACTGAAGTTTTTTCGGTGGATTACGGAGCATGATCATCTGCAGCGTGTATTCGATGGGGGTGAAGGCAACCTGACCATCTGCTGGCCTGAAATTGAACCGAAGCTGACACAGGACTATATCGACTACGAGAAAAATCATGAGAAAGGCACGGTCATGCAGGCCGCTGTGAAGTACATTGATCCGCAATGGATGGATATCGGCAAGGATCTTTCCGGCATGTTCGCTGGAGCGATGACCCCGGATCAGATTCTGCAAAATATTGATAAACGCCGGGCTGAACAAGCCAAAGTGCTGAAGGATGAGGCGTGGTAATAACAGCGCATATTCTGGATGAACACATGAGGCATGTGGCTGACCACCATTACATGCAGCGAGGTGAGGCACCATGCACTCATGCATTTTGGCAGGAAGGACAGGTGTAACAGGTTATGAATGTAAATAAGATCTATCCTTGGTATTTCTCATCTGGAGCGATTGTGCTGTATCTGCTGTTCATCGTCGCTCCCGCCCTGCTGGGCATCTATTATTCCTTCACCGATTGGAACAGCTACAGTTCGGAGAAAAACTTTATTGGTCTGGAGCATTTCCGAACCATTCTGGCGGGTGATCCAACGTATTTACTTTTTATTAAGAATACAGTCCTTTTCACTCTGATTACTTCGATCGCCAAGACGGTTCTGGGCCTATTCCTAGCTCTATTGCTGGTCAGCGGTGTGAAGGCCGCCAATCTGCACCGGATGATCATATTTTCACCCCAAGTCCTTTCGTTCCTGATTGTCGGCCTGGTCTTCAAAAGCCTGCTCGATCCCAACAACGGCTTCGTTAACGTGACACTGCGTTCGCTGGGGCTGGACGTTCTGGCCCAGAACTGGCTGGGCTCCCTGACCTGGGCAATGCCATCTATTATGGCGGTGGATACGTGGAAAGGCATGGGGTACATTATGGTGCTGTTCATTGCTGGACTTCTCGCCATTCCTCGGGATTATTATGAAGCGGCATCGATTGACGGTGCCGGCTTCTGGCAGAAGCTGTTTCGAATCACGATTCCGATGCTGATGCCGACAATTACCATCGCCACGGTACTCAATATTACGTATGGGCTGCGGGTATTTGATGCGGTATATGTACTGACCAATGGCGGACCGGGCAATGCGACGGATGTGATTAACACAGCGGTGTATTCCTCTTTTGCTAAAGGCTATTGGGGACTTGGCAGTGCATTATCTACGATTCTGTTTGTCATTATGGCTGTCATCTCCTTCTTCATCATCCGCTTGATGAACCGAAAGGTGGAATACTAGATGCGTGTGAAAAAACGGCTGTTTTCCAGCGGATTGAATGTGCTCGCTTGGCTTCTTAGCCTGGTGGTCCTGATTCCTTTTGTCGTCATTGTGCTGAATTCATTCAAGTCCGATGCCGAAGCCAAAGTGCTCAAACTGACCCTGCCCGAGAAGTTCATCTTTGAAAATTATAAAATCGTCTATGAGCAGGGACACTTGGGTGGTTCCTTTTTCAACAGTTTGCTGCATTCAACGGCTTCTTCCCTTCTGCTGGTGTTTGTTGTGGCGTTCTCAGCCTTCACTTTATCGCGTAATTATTCGAAGTTAAGCAAGTTCCTATATTTCTTTCTTATTCTGGGCATTACGCTGCCATTGAACTACATTCCACTAATGGAGGTCATGAAGTCGCTGGGCATGATTAATTCGCATGTGGGCATGATTCTGCTCTATACCGCGATGGGCATTCCGATCTCGCTATTCATCACATATGCGTTTGTATCCAATATTCCAAAAGAACTGGATGAAGCAGCGATCATGGACGGATGCAACGGGATCAAGCTATTTCTCAGAATTATTGTGCCTTTGCTCACGTCCGTGCTGGTGACGGTATTTGTTCTTAATTTCCTGAGTGTCTGGAATGAGTTTACCGCCCCACTGTACATGCTCAATACCGTCGAGATGTGGCCAATGACGCTCGCTGTCTATAACTTCTTCGGACAATTCAGTGCCCAGTGGAATCTGGTTAGTGCGGATATTGTGCTTACTTCCCTGCCAGTGTTGATTGTGTTCCTCATTGGGCAAAAATATATTGTGGGTGGTCTGACTTCCGGGGCGGTTAAAGGTTGAGATATATCCAAAATGATAATTCAATACACGGCTACTTTGAAATTCATCATTGACATCACGTTTATTTGTAACTATTATAGTTACAACGGTGGTGATCATGCATGAAACAAATCAGCAGTCGCTTTTCCATTGCGGTTCATACGCTGTCCCTGGTCGCTGTTGTGCCCAATGAGTGCACGGGAGATTTTATCGCCAAAAGCGTGAATACCAATCCCGTCATTATTCGGCGCATTATGTCCAAGCTGAAACAGGCCGGCCTAATTGAGGTCAGACCCGGTGTCGGCGGTGCTTCTTTGTTGAAGGACCCCGCGGACATTACCCTTTTGGATATATATCGTGCACTTGAGGTTGTGGAGGATGGCGAGTTGTTTAACTTCCACAAGCATCCGAACCCAAATTGTCCGGTTGGCAGCATGATCGAACAAACCTTGCGCGCCGAACTCATTGAGGCTCAGCTAGCTATGGAGCAGCGTTTGAAACGTGTAACGATACAACAGATGATGGATCAGGTTCACGTCTCTGAATAAAAAAGCTCATTACGAGCTTTTTTTAAACCTTTCGTTGTAATCACACCTGTTATAACATATACGATTACATCCATTCATGTAGATTGACATTTCACATTAGTGTCGACACAAACCATACCTTATAGGAGGATAATACAATGAGAATTTTAGTTACTGGAGCAACAGGTCACTTGGGTTCACTGGTCGTAGAGGCTCTGTTAAAAACGGTATCGGCTGGGGATTTGGCTGTAAGTGTACGCAACCCGGAGAAAGCGGAAGCATTGCGCGCTCAAGGTGTTGACGTTCGTCACGGTGATTTCGATCAACCGGAAACGCTGGAAAAAGCATTTGCAGGCGTGGATCGGCTGCTGCTGATCTCCACAGACGGTGACAATGAAACACGTATTCGCCAACATCAAGCTGCCGTGCACGCTGCCAAGAAAGCAGGCGTTGGATTCATCGCTTATACCAGCGTTGTGAATGCGGAGAAAAACACCCTTTCACTGGCTGAAGTACATCGTGCCACAGAACAGGCTATCCGTGAATCTGGCATTCCTTATTCCTTCCTGCGCAACAACTGGTACCTGGAAAATGAAGCAGGCAGCGTTCAAGCAGCTACCCAGGGCGCACCTTGGGTGCATGCAACTAATGCCAGCCAAGTGGGCTGGGCTACTCGCAGTGATTATGCGCATGCTGCCGCTGCAGTACTGACAGGTGAGGGACATGAGAATTCAGTATATGAGTTGTCTGGTAAACTTCTTACTCAAGCTGAGCTCGCCGCTATTGTTGGGGAAGTGCTTGGACAGGACATCAACGTGCAAAACGTAGACGATGCTGCTTACGCTGACATCATGAAAGGTGCAGGATTGCCTGACTTTGTAGTCTCCATGCTCGTTGATATGCAAAGTGCTATCCGTGAAGGCGCACTGGCTGTAGAGAGTGATACATTGGAAAAATTGCTTGGCCGTCCGGCTCAACCATTGAGTGAGGGTGTTAAAGCGATTTTGGGCAAGTAATTTTAAATAGAAGAGAATAGAATGGATATCAAAAAGGGACACACCAACGAATGTTGGATGTGTCCCTTTTGGTGTTATAAAACAATCTTTAAAACGATATAGCAGTTAATCGGATAACTGTACATTGAACCGGTCCGATTGCGACTTGAATTCTCGATTTAGATATCGGTAGTCTCCATAACCGTTACATCGATCATTGCTCGATATATCGTGCCGGAATGTGATCGGCCAGCCAAATATTTTCGTTTCCATGATAGAAAAGAATTCCGTCCTTAGCCGCTTGAGCCGCGTTAATCTTCAGTATTACTGGCTGGTCATCACGTCTTCGTCCCACCTGATTGGCGGTATCCATATCTGCGGACAGATGAACATACTGCCTCTGCCGAGGCTGCAAACCTTGCTCCATAATGGAAGCAACCGACCGCATTGGCGTGCCATGATAGAGTATCTCCGGTGGATCGGCAGGTGTTTTAGATATCTTTTGCGGAGTCGAATGACCATATAATGCCCGAATGCGTCCAGAACGGACCTCATGTCTCTTCTTCTCCGAAGCTTGAATCATCCGCTCCAGATCTGCTTCCGTGACGTCCTGCCACTGTGGACTCTCATGTAAAGCCACCAGCAATTGCGGAATCTCTACCCAGCCCTCTTCGTCCAGCTCCAGCTCGTACTCCCAAGGGGCGTGACGCAAGGCGTATGAGAGCTCTTTACTTAACTTCATCAGATCCATTGCGATCATCTCCCAATTAAGTTAACAATTCATTAGACAAATACTGTCTGTACCACTACATGAAAGGGTGGACGCTCTGCTTCTTCAGGTTCTCTCCGGTTGTACTGCCGCCAAAATCTCCTGAATGTTGCGGGCGAGTCCCTCATCATCTTCCTGATTAAACTGGCGGTGTCCATCGATGCCACGATGAATAATCGTGTTCATCACCGGATGAACTTCCCGATCGGAAGCCACCCGGATCAGATCATCGGCAAAATCTACAGCCTGCTGCTCACTATAGTTAAAAGGTTTAATCAGCATACGGATGCTCAGTGCATGAGCCTGTGGCTCCGCCAGCTGATCCCGATGAGTGATGCCATATACCGCACCAAATCCAAAAGCAGCAATCACCTGACGCTCCAGTTCCGTTGTCTGTTCCAAAGGTGTACCGATCAGTTCACATATTTTGCCCACCATCTGCTCCAACTCTGAAGCCGCCGCAGCCAAAATTACGTCATTAATATCGTCAGCATTGATAAATTCAGTCATATTGTAATTTTCCATTTCTGAGCCGTATTGAATCCATTCTCTCAGACTCTATGAGAACATTGTATCGGAGATAGGGTGTTCCTTTCAAATTCATCTACGGTTAGACAAACAATGATTCAGCATACTTGTAAAAGAGAAGCTCTATTTGTGCGTAGTACAACTTGGTAAGTGATCATACGCGTAACTATTAATCCCGGCGTGATTCATCGTTTTGCGGAGCTCCGAAACAAACTCCATAAAGTACACTTCAGGACTGCGACTTCCTGCATAATATTGAAGGTCGTAATCGTAGTTTAACCTCGAATACACATCATGCAGATCGTTAACCAGTACCTTTTTCATATCCTCTCTTGTAATTGCTGGGTCTATATTGCACTCGGTGACCAGGGTCTGTAGTGTCTCCTGCAGAGCCTGTTGATCGTATGACGGGTTAGACAACAGATGCTGCAAATCAAACAAGTCTTTGAATCGGGGCCTCACTATCGTTTGATGCAGCTTCCAAGCGATTTGAATGGAGAGTGGCACGGTGTGAGGAACGACAAAAGCTTCTCCAACCATAGGTTGGTACGATAGAGCGATAGACTTCTCATTCAATTCGAGGTTAAAGGATATATCAAGATGCAGCTCATCCTCATCTTCATACTCATTTTCGCTCCTTGGTTCACTATCAATATAAAAGGCAAGCTCCGTGTTCACCGTTGGAAAATCATCCGCCATCGCGTAGTCTATTCTGCGCCAGAAAGCATTCTCACTAAAGCTTCGGAATACGATACCGTCATTCAGATCCATCTCCGTTACCCGGATCATCCAGTCTGTAAATATTTCATTGGCCTGGTCCTCAGTCTCAATTCGACCTGTATAAAGAAAGTCGATGTCGTCCACATAACGAACATTGGGATTCTCCAAATACTGTCTTGTCAATAAGCTTCCTTTTAATACAAATGGACTATTCACGAGAGAAGCGCGCTTCAATAGAGCTTCTAATACAACAATGAATCTCTCATCCTCATTCAAGCTATGTAATTTTACATTTTTTCCAGACACCTGTTCTCCTCCTCTATTCATCTCATCGTACTCAACATTCGGTTAGATCCATCCACGATCCAGTTCTTCCCGACTGTCATAGATGCACAGTTCATATTGCTGTTTTAACAGTTCGATTTTGTTCTGCTGTAAGATATTATGTATCTTCTCTACTCTGCTGTAGAATTTTTCAGAACTATTGTATTCTCTGACCGTAACAAATCTAATTTCCCCATTCTCATTCAGCGAGTTCCGTGAGATATGCCCACCATCGCCTTCACATAGCTCCTTTAATCTTTCTACATCATCCACCTGTACTTTGCCATGCCATTCAAAATACGGGGTAGTATGCGCAACTATTCGCTGATGAAAATACTTCTCTTCCTTCGCTGGAACCTCTACCTTTGTTCGTACAACTGTAAAGCCGTTATCTTGGAACCTTGTGACCATCTGTTTAATGATGCTGTTCACTTCATCAAAATCAGTACTATGTATTAAGCCTGTAATCATCGGCTGATGGATGTATTCACCCTGATCCAGCACGATCATAACTGGTTTAACTTGCTCCACCTGACACAGTTCAATAAAGCTTTCCTTCTCTTCAAACGTTAAATCATTCACTGTAATATGAAACTCAAATTCCATTTGCTCACTCCCTGTCATTTCTCTATGATGCTATATGTAATCGTTATTTGTCATCGAAGTTTCTGAATAACCTTCTAAATTATTCATCGGTTTCCTGTTTTATATTGTTCAGCTATTTTCATAATCTTAATTATATTAAGTTATCACAACATAGAACTTCGTGTATTCTTTATTAAAATGTTGGCACTCCGTAATATAGAATTTTTGGAGACAAAAACTAATTTGTTAAAATATAAAATTCTGTACTCGTTTCCAAATACATAGTTGAATAAAAAATTATTCCACTCCCCATGTTTTCTTCTACTTGTATTCCATCTTCTTCTTTCAGAACGAATAGCAAACCGGAGTTTCTATTAATCACTAACGGCTCATACAATACTTGTCCAACTTCAAGTCAGTCACCCACATCATCCATCCATATAAATCATATGCTATTAGATTTTATGAGGCATATCATTCGAAACAACTGTATCTCGATATCGCATATGAAACCATATTGGAACTGCTAGACGAAATTAGGCAGAGGCTTTTAGTAAATTTTGGTGGTATCAGAAAATAATCAACTTGTCCAATGTAACGAAGTAGCGTTATTTAGGTTATTAAAATTAAAGCATTTTGATGTGAGTACAAACATAATGAAGAAATCTTTATACAGGTATAGCATAGGTTATATGTGTTTTTGAATGAATAGGCGACTTACTCGGCAGTGGGTGGAGGCATTTTCAAAAGTCCCCGCCTGTATATTTATATTGTTCCGCGTATAGCGGCGGATATAAAGAAACCACAACACGAGTGAATATTCCGTGTTGCGGAGTTGTTAATAGTGTTTTTCATGAATTTACACAAAATTCCATAGCTATTACCGCAATCGAATCTTTAACTTTTAAAAAATTTGAGATATTTAGTATTCTTTGGACTTCCAAAACATCTACCTTCTGATTTCCTATTGGCGATGATGAAAAATTCTTTCGCTGTTTCTAAATCACCTAGTTCGAAAGCAACTTTTCCAGAAATAAATTCCTTATCACCCGAATCTATGCGATCAAATCCAGTTAAAAATATTTTATCCGCCCACACCTTTGCTTTTTTAAGATCATTTAAAATTAAAGAAGTAGCAACGATATCTTTCACCAAATGATAGCTTTCTTCACAATATATACCCTTTGGGTCGGGTATTAAATTCCAAGCCTCTTCTAACAACAAAATAGATTCCTCATGATTACCATTATTAAATAGTTCATCACTTTTTTTCACAAGAATTTCAAAGTTTTCTTTGATAGGTGATTGCAAATCAGCCATATTTATCCTCCTCAAATCATATCTTTAATCAATTCAAAATACTTATCATCTTCACTAAAAAAAACTTTATATCCTTCTAACATGTAAGTTCTTAACAGGTAGTCCTTAGCTTTATCAATTTCCCCACACTCGAACAAACTCTCTCCAAGTCTCAGTAAAATAAATGGATTTGAAATCCCATCTGGACAGTTTAATGCATTATAAAAATTATTCTTTGCCATTTCATAGCTATTCGTATGAAAATAAGTGTCGCCTAACGCTGTATAAATCCATGTACTTGTTTCCCAGTTGTTCTTCGGTAACGGAACTAGTTCCAGAGCGGCTGTATAGCTCTCGATAGCTTTAATAATTTGTCCTTTTTCAGTTAGAGTGTTTCCCTCTTCACACAATTTTAAAATTTGCTCATACACTTGATCATCTAGTTCCAATTTCAGTCCCTCCAAATGATTATTTATCTGGTGGCAAATAGGTTTCATTTAACTTCGCACCTGCAGATCGGTTCAAACTATAATGATCTAACACATAATTATCGGAGTCAAGCATCCATTCCCTAACTTCCGGGGACTTTGCACCATAATATTTCCCCTTACTGTTCCACCATGAGACAGCGTCAGTTAGATGAGCCGTATCTGTTTGATCTATAGGATACCATTTTTCATCACTAGCCATAAATTCCATATCTCCATCACGTGTTGTTCGAATTTTTGGTGGATCTTCTTTCTTCATTCGCTCTATTACTTCTTTACCAGTTCTAGAGCTTTTTCCAGGTGTATCCCCCATATATTCTAAACGTTTTGTGAGGCCACTTGGTTCAGGTAAACTCACTTCTTTGTTACTTGCATAGCCCCCGCCAGGGCGGTCCCATCTTCCACTTGTATCTTGATAATAACCCTCAGGAACATTCTGTTCCTTCTTGGTATCTGATGTT
>NZ_LGRP01000025.1:105-428 GCF_001636635.1 Paenibacillus sp. O199 | reverse complement strand
TCCTTGTCTTTCTTGCTCTTGTCCTTATCCCCAGAGTTTTTATTGTTTGATGTGATTCCCTGATTCTGATTCTTCTTATACTTACTATTCAACATACTCAGAAGAATCATAGCTTTCGTAATTGTATCCGAATCCACATATTGACTTAGTTGTTCTAAGCCATAACCCATCGCTTGATCAATCAGGAGATTCTGCATGAATCCGGTCGCCATGCCGCCCGCTGTCTTGAGTCCGTTCTCCAGCTCGGCTACTTCATCAGCAGATCATTCAGCTTGCTCTTCAGTTTATTCGCCAAATCCGCCGGACTGAAATTGCTCGTAAGT
>NZ_LGRP01000025.1:0-95 GCF_001636635.1 Paenibacillus sp. O199 | reverse complement strand
GTTTGGATCATCCTTCGTTTTGTCTTTTTCTTCCGTCTTATCCTTGGGTACATCCTTATCCTAGTTGCCCGTATCCTTGTCTTTCTTGCTCTTGT